>JAYUHI010000489.1:0-3209 GCA_043767095.1 Bacteroidota bacterium | reverse complement strand
TCAAACAGAATAAATCTTGATTAAATGAGTGTGTGGGTGGTGGCGAGCAGTGTTATTTCTCCGCTAGGGTTTACAAGCGAGGAAAACTATTCAAAAGTCAGAGAACAAATCTCAGGCCTGTCACAAGTTGACGATGCTACTTTATCAGTTAATCCTTTTTTTGCAGCACAAATTTCTACACTACACCGTTCTTCCACGCAGACTAAATTTGAAATAATGTGTAAGAAGGCTGCTGAAGTTGCACTGGACAAAATCAACTTAGATCCGTCTCGGACACTTTATATTCTTTCAACCACAAAAGGAAATAGTGAACTGTTAAATAATTCGACTAGCGATTCTGCCCGACTGGCGCTTCATGCCACAGCAAAATGGCTGGCTGGCGAAGTAGGCCTTCAACATTCTCTTGTAGTTTCCAATGCTTGTATTTCAGGAGTGTTGGCCATGATCGTAGCTAAGCGTTTTTTGGATTCCGGAAAATATGATCATGTCGTTGTAGTTGGTGCGGATGTACTCAGTCAGTTTGTGATTTCAGGATTTGAAAGTCTGCACGCGTTAAGTTCAGAGCCTTGTAAACCATTTGACGCTGAAAGAAAAGGAATAAATCTTGGTGAAGTGGCCGCTGTGGTTGTAGTGAGCTCCAAACCCAAAGAGTTGGGTGTTTATCCCTCGATAAAAATTACAGGAGGAGGATTGAGTAATGATGCCAATCATATTTCTGGCCCATCGCGAACCGGTTTGGAGCTTGGTCTGGCAGCTCAACAAGCGTTGCATGAAGCTCAAAAATCTTCTACAGAAATCGATTTTATTTCAGCGCATGGAACAGCTACCGTTTTTAACGATGAGATGGAAGCAAAGGCATTTCATTCGCTGGGCATGGATAAAATTCCTTTAAATAGTTTGAAAGGATATTTTGGTCATACCTTAGGGGCCGCAGGAGTTGTTGAAACAATTATGAGCATGCATAGTCTTTTAAACAATGAGGTACTAGCTTCGAAAGGATTTGACACCCTGGGCGTATCTCAGTCTATCAATGTATGCAAAGAAGTAATTAGAAAGCCCCTAGCAACATGCCTTAAAACTGCTTCCGGATTTGGGGGTGGTAATGCGGCTATTGTTTTAGAAAAAGATTAGTTATTGATTATGAATTTTTTTGAAAAAGAAAAACTAACAGCATTACAGGCAAAGGAAGAAGCCCAATGGATCACCTTTGCTCCTTTTGTTTTTCAAGCTACTCGTGTGCTGCGCGATAGTGGAATACTAAAAACAGTGGAAGCTCATAAGCAAGGAATAAACTTAGAAGACCTTACTGCTGAAATAGGTCTTCCTCTTTATGGTGTACGGGTATTAGTGGAGGCCGGATTGGGCATCGGGCTCTTAACACGAAACGATGGACTTTATAAAATTACGAAGACCAGTTATTTCATTCTCCATGATGAGCTTACTAAGGCGAATATGGATTTTACGAACGATGTGTGCTATCAGGGATTGTTTTCGCTTGACGAAAGTATTGCAACAGGAAAGCCAGCCGGGCTAAAAGTTTTTGGCGAGTGGAAAACAATTTATGAGGCGCTCTCTACAACACTTCCAGATAAAGCCAAGAAAAGTTGGTTTACATTCGATCACTTCTATTCCGATTACGCATTTCCTGAAGTCCTGCCGCTCGTGTACCAGCATCATCCTAAAACGTTGCTGGATATTGGAGGAAACACCGGCAAATGGTCGCAGCAAAGTTTTGAATATGATCCTGATGTAAACATTACAATACTGGATTTGCCCGACTATGTTGAAACCGTTAAAGCGGAACTGCACGAAAAAGGTTTTGGTAAAAGAATTTCATTCTATCCGATGAACATTCTGGATGAATCTCAAAAATTTCCCTCTGGATTTGATGCCATTTGGATGAGTCAATTTTTGGATTGCTTTTCAGAAGAAGAGATCGTATCAATTTTGAAACGCTGTAAGCTAGCATTGAACCCCGAAGGAAGTGTTTATATTCTAGAGACTTTTTGGGATCGTCAGCGGTTTGAAGCATCTGCATTTTCATTGCAGCAAACCTCGTTGTACTTCACCGTCATGGCCAATGGAAATAGTCAAATGTATGACTCCGCAGTTTTTATTCGATGCCTGAAAGAAGCTGGGCTGGAAATCATCGAACAAAAAGATTTCATTGGTGTCAGTCATACGCTTTTAGTTTGCAAACCGATTTAATAAATAGAAACCCACTAAGATGCCTGAGAAAATTGACGTGTTGATCATTGGAGCGGGGCCAGCGGGTTCTGTTGCTGCTGCTATGATCCACAAGGCGGGCTATTCGGTGAGGGTTGTTGAACGGGAAAAATTTCCGCGCTTTGTTATTGGCGAAAGTTTATTGCCTCGGTGCATGGAGGTGCTGGAGGAGGCGAATTTTTTGGAGGCTGTGAAAGCAAAAAATTTCCAAGAGAAATTTGGAGCAAAGTTTATGAAGAATGATCAGGTGTCGGATTTTAATTTTTCAGAACAATTTTCGAAAGGATGGACTTGGACATGGCAGGTGCAGAGGGCAGAGTTTGACCTTACGTTGATAACCGAAGTGCAACGCCAGGGAGTGCCTGTAGATTTTGAAACCACGGTAACTGCGATCGAATTTTTTGAAGATGAAAGTTCCTCCACTACGGTTCAGCACAAAGACGGAACGAATGAAAAAATCGAGGCTCGTTTTATTGTCGATGCCAGTGGTTATGGACGCGTGATTCCACGACTATTCAAACTTGACAAGCCTTCCTCGCTTGATCCTCGCAAAGCAATTTTTGCGCACGTCAACGATATTCACCGCAATGATCTTGATGAACCCAATCGGATTATTGCAATCATGTACCAGCCAGGCGTGTGGGCATGGATCATACCTTTCTCCAATGGTGTAACATCGTTGGGCTTTGTTGGTAGTTTTGACTTTTTCTCTCGGGTAGAAGGAACCCCTGAGCAGCAATTCAAAATTTTCATCGAAGGAAACGATTATCTAAAAAAACGATTCGGTGATGTTTCATGCGTCTTCACTCCGCGCACACTGGAAGCTTGGTCTGCAACAACAGACAAGTTTTATGGAAAAGGATTCGTATTGACAGGGAATGTGACAGAGTTTCTCGATCCAATCTTTTCATCCGGTGTTATGTTTGCTACTGTGTCCAGTCATCTGGCGAGCAAGTTGGTTATTCAAAAATTAAAAAACGAAC
>JAYUHI010000488.1:0-3218 GCA_043767095.1 Bacteroidota bacterium | reverse complement strand
GACAGGCAATGGGGACTGCCTGCCTGATTTATTTCTCCCGCTCATTAGCGGGAGATTTGCCTTCCCTTCGGCCGCATTACCGGCATCAGGTTGTGTGGGTATAATCTCAGCCCGTGATTTTAAGGCACCCCTAACTGATGACAAAGATGGAAGAAACATTGGATGTTTTACAAGTTGGAGGAATGATTTATTCTGGGGTGAAACCTAACAGGTTTACACGTTTGAAGAAATGATTTCTTCCATCGAACAAAACCTGTTAGGATTAAGGAGATAAAACCTAACAGGTTTACAAGTTTGAAGAATGATTTCTTTCAAAGAAACAAAACCTGTTAGGTTTAAGAAGGCAAAACCAGGTACCTTTAGGGAGGTAAAACATGTTAAGTTTAGGGTTTAACTAAATAGTTTTAGCCCTGTTCCAATACTCATCCATTTCGTCCAGGGACATTTCACCCATTTTCTTGCCGTCTTTCGCGGATTCGGTTTCCAGGAATTGAAACCGCTTGATAAATTTTTTGTTGGTTCGCTCCAGGGCTTCTTCCGGATCAATATTGATAAAGCGCGCATAGTTCACCAGCGAAAAAAGTAAATCGCCAAACTCAGCCAGTGCCTTTTCTTTATTGATCGCTTCGTTCGATTCTGCATTGTACTCACTTTTGAATTCCTGCATCTCTTCTTCCACTTTTTGCCACACCTGTTCTTTCTTCTCCCAATCAAAACCAACACCGCGGGCTTTGTCTTGAATTCGGATGGCCTTCACCAGGGCCGGCAACGATTTAGGCACTCCCCCCAACACCGATTTATTTCCGGTGCGCAGCTTAATTTTTTCCCAATTCTCTTTCACGGTTTGTTCGTCTGTGGCAATCACGTCACCATACACGTGCGGATGGCGTTCAATCAACTTATCGCAAATGCTGTTGAGCACATCGGCCATGTCGAAGTGTTTTTGTTCGGAAGCAATTCGCGCGTAGAAAGCCAGGTGAAGCATCAGGTCGCCCAATTCTTTCTGCACTTCTTTCCAGTCGGCCTCCAGAATAGACTCAGAGAGTTCGTAGGTTTCTTCAACGGTGAGGTGGCGAAGGGTTTCCATGGTTTGCTTTTTATCCCAGGGACAATTTTCGCGAAGTTCATCCATTACAGTTAGCAAACGATCGAATGCAGTCAGTTTAGCCTCACGATTTAAATCTGGTGTGGAATATGGTTTTTTCATCAAGAAAAGAATTCAGAATGTAAAAGTCAGAATGTAGAATGTTACCTTTGGCATCAGTAAATAATTCGTAAATCTAACCCCGAAACATCGGGGCAAAAATCTAAAATCGTAATTTCGTTCATGGCTGTATTTCTTCTCACGCTTGCCGTTTTCGCCTTGTTCTTCATTTTGATGAGTGTTCGCCTGATTTTTATTAAAGGAGGAGAATTTCGAGGCACTTGTGCGACACAAAGTCCTTACCTCGCGAAGGAAGGAATTACTTGTGGAATGTGCGGCAAAGTGTTGGGCGAAGGAGACAGTGCATGTGGTGATCCGGAGAAGGCGACCGAGAGTCCAATGCCTAAGGTCAAACTTTAAGATACCAGACTCAGTTCGGTTAATTCTCTTCCAATTTGATGAATACCTTTTAAGATTTTTTCAGTTTGCTGAGTTGATGGTTTTTTTCTGCCTTGAACGTAATGCGACAGCAAAGTAGGATTCATGCCAATCCTTTCTGCCAGAAACCGGGCATTAATCACTCGATAATGTTTGAAGAATTGTTTTAGATCAATTTCGAAGTTGATGTTTTTTGGCTCTATCCTGATGCCATCATCTTCGAAAAATAAATTGACAGCTTCAACCATGTTGCTCAACAGTTCTGAAAAATTTTTCCCTGTAGTGAAAGCTGGGTAATCCACAGCAAAAGCAGAGAACCCTGTATCGGTTTTCTCCACAATTGTTTTGATTTTCTTTTTAGTCAGCGTCAACATTTGAATTATTAATTTCTAATTCCTGCCTTTTTTAAAAGCTTCTTTTCCAAACCCGTTCCCACTTCATTGTTTCCATGATTTGGAAAGATGACAACTCCTGGCTTAGTTGGGTGTCTCATTTTGATGTGTGAACCCTTTTGTGATACCGGATACCAGCCGTCCTTGATTAGTATGCGATACAATTCCGATGATTTCATTTGCTTTTGTCGGTTTCATAGCGTTAGCAAAAAGTTTAAAAAATGGTACTCAAAGGTAAATAATTATTTACCTCAATTCAATTGGTTGGAAAGGAATTTTTATCAAAAGGAAGTTTATCTTCACGACTTATTGAATAAGTCAAAATGACTCTCATCAAATCTATCTCCGGCATTCGAGGCACCATAGGCGGCAAACCTGGTGATTCACTTACCCCTGTTGATGTTGTAAAATTTTCGGCTGCGTTCGGCACTTGGGTGAAATCCCGGAAAGGAAAAAAAATTGTGATCGGTCGCGATGCCAGAATTTCAGGCGAGATGGTGAGCGCGTTGGTATCATCTACGTTGCAAGGACTTGGGATTGATGTTATTGATTTAGGATTATCCACCACCCCAACGGTTGAAATAGCGGTGACTCTTGAAAAAACAGGAGGCGGAATTGTGCTCACTGCCAGTCATAACCCCATGCAATGGAATGCACTTAAGCTGTTGAATGAAAAAGGAGAATTTATTTCAGGTGAAGATGGCGCTGAAGTTTTGCGGTTAGCCGAAACAGAAGCCTTTGAGTTTGCTCCGGTTGACCAGTTAGGAAAGTATAAACGGAAGGAAGGTTATATCGATAAGCATATTGAATTGATTTTGAAATACCCGTTGGTAGATGTCAGGGCAATTAAGAAAGCTAAGTTTAAAATTGCCGTTGATGCCGTTAACTCCACCGGGGGCATTGCCGTTCCGCGGTTGCTCAAAGCCCTGGGCGTGAAAAAAATTAAGAAGTTGTATTGCAAGCCTAATGGAAAATTTCCGCACAACCCTGAACTTCTCCCCGAAAACATCAAGGAGATATCGAAGGTGGTGAAGAAAGGAAAATTTGATTTGGGTATTGTTGTCGATCCCGATGTTGACCGTTTGGTTTTGGTGATGGAAAATGGAAAACCGTTTGGGGAAGAATACACGTTGGTGGCCGTTGCTGATTATGTGCTCTCGAAGCGAATCGGGGATACGGTTTCTAACCTATCATCAACACGTGCCTTGCGCGATGTTACGGAAGCATCGGCAGGCGTATACTCA
>JAYUHI010000487.1:0-17948 GCA_043767095.1 Bacteroidota bacterium | reverse complement strand
TATTCGTGGCAAGATAACAGTTAACAGTTTAGGAAAGTAATGGTACCAAAGAGGGGTGTACGGCAGTTATACGTCCATCGCGCACCCCTTGCCCCTAAAGGGGAACCCGCGCACGGAGTCAGAGGGTGATAGTGTGACGGAAAAAAATTACAAAACTGTCGTACACCGCTAAGAGTGTGCTCTATCTGCCTGGCTTTGGCCTGCTTGCAGGACGGGCAGGGGACCTAAGGGGCCAGGGTGGGATTGCTTGATGTACTACTGATTCCTTTGTCGTAAAGCTTGGCTTTCAGTTCATTAATTTCTTTGAGCTGGGCATCGTGAAGCCGTTGATTTCTCCGGTTGTCTCGCACATGAAGGATAATGTTGGTGATGAGCATCCCAATCAGAATGACTGAGCAAAATAATGGAATCCAAATGAACCTGGATAACCCAAGCAGAAAGCCATAATCTAAATCCTTGCCTTCGTGACTATTGATCTCAACAAAGAGACTGAAGAAAAAGATAAGCAGGAGCAGCGAACCGAAAACGGAATAGAATATGAGCCTGTTCTTTTTCATCATCATGATACCTGTAGTGCGACAAACTTAGGATATTATCTGTCCTGTAAAAATGCATTTTTAACTAAAATCATACGGTACAGCCGCGATGCATCGCCTCTCTATTTCTGAATATCGCGCACAGACGCGATGCATCGTGTCTCTATCTCTAAATATCGCGTACAGACGCCATGCATCGCGTCTCTATTTCTGAATATCGGCTACAGACGCGATGCATCGCGTCTCTATTTCTGAATATCACGTACAGACGCGATGCATCGCGTCTCTATCTCTGAATATCGCTTAATTTTTGATAAATTCCATTGGCCCTGCTTAACTGCTCGTGCGTTCCCCGCTCTACAATTTCACCTTCGTGAATGACCAATATTTCATGGGCATGCTGAATGGTGCTGAGGCGGTGCGCAATCACTAAGCTGGTTCGATTTTCCATCAAATTAAAAAGCGCCTGTTGCACTAATTTTTCTGATTCGCTGTCGAGTGCGGAGGTGGCCTCATCCAAAATTAATATCGGAGGATTTTTCAACACAGCCCGGGCAATGCTCAGCCGCTGGCGTTGGCCGCCTGAAAGTTTGGAGCCTCGCTCGCCAATTAAAGTTTGATAGCCGTTTTCGGTTTGCATGATGAAGTCGTGCGCGTTGGCAATTTTGGCTGCGTGCATCACTGATTCCTGAGTGGCGTGCGGCATGCCAAAAGCTATGTTGTTAAAAATGGTGTCGTTGAAGAGGATAGACTCCTGCGTCACAACACCAATCTGTTTTCTGAGGGATTCAATTTCATAATCCCGAAGGGAAACACCATCCAGCAAAATATCTCCATCAGTAGGATCATAAAATCGCGGAACTAAATCTGCGAGGGTAGATTTTCCTCCACCCGATTGCCCAACCAGGGCGTACGTTTTTCCTTTCTCGATTACCAGGTTGATATTTTTTAAAACTTTTTCCCGCTCATAGGCGAAACTCAAATTTCTGAATTCAATATTTTCCTCGAAGGCTTTCAGTTCAATGGCGTTGGGTTTGTTCTCGATAGTTGGAATGGTGTCAATCACTTCAAAAACCCTTCGACCGGAAGCAATTCCTTTTTGCATGGACGTGATCCCCGTTGAAAAGGATTTAGCAGGCTGAATGATGGTGGCATAGAGAGTAAGAAAGCCCATGAAAGTTGCTGCCTTCAAAACCTGTTCACTCTCCAATATTTTACTTCCACCGTAATAAATGATCGATGCCATGATGATAACACCCAGAAACTCTGAAACGGGCGCAGCCAGTTCATTTTTGTAGGCAATAGAAAGATTGGTTTTGGCGTGGTAATTACTTTCGTCATTCATTTTCTTTAGAATATAGTTCCGGGAGTTAAAGGATTTAATAACCCGCATTCCCGAAAACGTTTCTTCTAAAATGTTCACTATCCTGCCCAGGGCTTCCTGGCTGCTTTTCGCTTTCTTCTTTAATTGCCGCACAATAGTTCCTATAACGCCTCCCATTACGGGCACCATGATCAAACTAATCAGGGTAAGCTCTGCTGAGATAAAAAATAGAATTGAAAAGGTGACAAGAATACTTAATGGATCCTTTAACACTGCCTTCAGACTGTTGTTGACTGCCGCGTCAATTTCCTGCACATCGCTGGTGAAGCGTGAAATCAAATCGCCTTTCCGGTTGTTGTTAAAATAACTGATCTGAAGACGGGTGATATTCGTAAAAATATGAATGCGAATATTCCGAACGATCTCTATCCTTAATTTGGAAGCGATTATCCGTTCGATATAGCGAAACAAATTTCCAATTAGCATGCTGGAAACGATGCAAAGGCAGACAAATAACAATGCCTCCGGTTTCCCGTAATGGTTGATGACTGAAATAAAATAGTGGTTGAAAACTCCTATCACATAATATGGGGATAGCGCAAATTCAGGCAAGGCAGGGATGGCGGAACTGGCAACTTTATCAAAAAGAGTTTCAAATAAAGGTATCACCCCAATCATGCTTAAGTTTCCGAAGATTATCCCCAAAAACGAAAAAATGAAAAACAGGATAATCTTAAGGATATAGTTGTGCGAATATTTTAGTATGCGAAAAAACGTATTCATGAACTGCGTTAAAATTCGTATGTGCGTTGCGCAATGTTAAGCCGCAAAGCTAATGAACTTAAAGAGGTATTGTTGTTGTAGGCAGGCAGGCTGCTTTCGCTCTTACGGATTATTTGTTTGAAGTCGATGAACAGGTTATGCTTCACCATGAAGGAGGCGGTGAAGTCGGCAAAGAAAATATCCACGGAGTTGCCCTGGGCAATTTTATTATTGTATTCCATCTCGCGCGTTTTGTTGCTTTTCAAAACATCAGTGCCCCAATTTTCTCCGCTGTCATCCTGGCCCGTTTTAATAAGGAATGTTTTTGCCGTGAGAAATAATCGTGGAAGAGGCTGGTAGCGGATGATGGAAACGAGTTCTTTAAAATTGGAGCCAGCGGGATGCGCGAGCGGCTGAAGGTAGTTGGAGTAACTTCCATACGTTGTTCCATGCGAGTAGGTGTAAGGCCTCACGGCATTGACTTCGACCTGCCAATCTAAATTTGAAATTCCAAAAGCGTCAATCCATTTTGCTCCCAACTGATATCCAAATTTGTTTGCCCACCATCCATTGCCGGCTTTGATTTCTTTCAGCAGGAATTCATCGAGCACAAACTGCCCGTAAAGGGAAAGTTTTTTGGCCACTAACCATTTGAAATCGGCACCCAGAATCACATTGTCGCTGCTGCCGAATTGTTGCTCCACTGCGCGATAAAAAATAATGGGGTTAAGGTAAGCGAAGTCGAAATAATTGGACTTGGTAGTATCTTTCGGACTAAAAATTACGGATTCAAAAAGTCCCAGGTTAAACCTCTTGCCAATATTGATACTGGCATGATGAAAGGCAAAAAACTTTTGCGGATAACGGGCATTGGATAAGCTGCCTCCCACATTGCCATTCACGTCAGCTGTAATGCGGTTGAGCTGATATAAATAATTCAGCTTCCAGATTTTAACATTCGTGCGGAGAAATAAATTGGGAGCGCTGTAATCAGAGAATATGAGTGATCGATACCCGTTACCAATAAAAGTACGGTCGTGCCCAAATTGCAGCGAAACGCTTTTTGTTGCCAGGAAAGAAATGTAGCCACGGGCTTGTAAATAGTCTACCCCATTCGATTTGAAGTCTTTCCAAAAACCTTCGTGCGGAATTACCGGGTGCTGGCTGATTGGGTCTTGAACGTATTGTGGAAGGATCGCCTGGTTATCAAAGAAGAAAGTATAGAAACCAATTTTCTTATCGATCGTGCCGCGCACTTCAATGCCGCGGGTGTTGACAAAAAATGTTTCGCTTTGTCTGGAATCTTTTCCTCCTCCGAAATAAAGAACCGGGTTAACATGCAAGTCAAAGTCCTCCTTATCAACATGGAAAAAATCTGACTTCTTTTTGTAGAAAGTGCGCCAAATAGATTTCCTGCTTGTACTGGATTCAACCCGGCTCCATTCCCAACTGTCATTTCTCAGGAACTCCAGGTTGTATTGATCGGCTTTGGAAGTAAAGATCTCCTTTATGGCGAGGGAATCGCCAAAGGCTACAATCGCCTTGCGTTGATATGGCTTTATCGTGGTGAACAGTTCAGGGGAGATCCTTCCCGATTTCGTTTCATATCGGTCAATCCAGTGGTAATAATCTTCGTTAAGCGAGGCATTGGTGCTTTGGGCGGTGAGCCAAAAGTGAGGACAAGCCAGGGCAAGTATTATAAATCGCTTCAATTTTGTGTTAAATCATGTAATACGCCTCAAAATGAGGAAAAAGACCGATTTATCTAAATTTTGGCGTAGGCTATTGAAAATCGCTTCGGGAACTATATTTTTGCAGTCCTTTAAAAAGAAAGAAATGAGAAAAGACATCCATCCCAAATATAATGAAGTGGTTTTCTGGGATACTTCGAGCGACTTCAAGTTTTTGAGCCAATCTACCTTATTGCCAAAAGAAAAAATAAAGTGGACCGATGGCAAGGAATACCCGGTTATTAAAGTGGAGGTTAGTTCGGCTTCACACCCCTTCTTCACGGGCAAGAAAATGTTTGTGGATTCTGCCGGCCGGTTGGAGAAGTTCAAGAGAAAGTACGAAAAGAAAGCGTAAAATATTTTTCTTTGCGGTTATAAAGGGTCTTCACACAAGTGGAGGCCTTTTTGTTTTTTCAACTCAAACCTCCAGGGTTTTTAAAACCTTGGAGGTTTACCTTCGGACGAAAAACATAAATGCAATTTTAAAAGCTTACAAAGGATTTATCAAGGAACACCACGACAACAGAGAGTTACCCCTCTCCTTTTGGAGAGGGGCCGGGGGTGAGGTATATTGCTCCATAATTATATGAACATCGTTCTCTTTGATGATCCCACTATTCGCATGAACCTGCTGCCGTTTACTTTTACTCGGCCAGTTGGAGATATTCGGGTGGGGATTCTGACCCTTGCCGAAAAGTGGAAACGATTTACAGGCGGAGATGTATCGTTTCAAACTGAACATTACCTGGCAAAAAAGTATCCCCAAAAAAATACAGCCGATAATTATTTCATCAACGGTGCGGTTTGTCCTGATCACAATTTGGTTGACAGGATAGTGACCTTAAAACCAGGCGAAGGGTTATTACAAGGAGATGTTTTGCTTGCTGCGCGATGGTCTGATCAGGAAGTACCTTCCGTAAGTTTGTTGAAATGTCATCCGTACTCTTCAGCAACTCTCATCGATCAGGTGTGGAAAATATTTCAGTTAAACGGATCACAAATCAGATCGGATTATAAAATCATTACAGCCAACCGAAAATCGCAAGGCGTAAATGATGTACACACCCGATCCTACAACCCGGCTGAAATTTTTGTTGAAGATGGAGTGAGCACCAGAGCGGCCATTTTAAATGCAGAGAATGGGCCAATCTACCTGGGGAAGAATTCATTCGTCCATGAAGGTGTAATAATCAGGGGGCCGTTTGCTTTGGGCGAAGGCTCGCACATAAACATGGGCGCTAAAATACGGGCTGATACATCGGTTGGGCCCTACTCCAAGATTGGTGGTGAAGTGAGCAACTCAGTGATTTTCGGTTACAGCAACAAAGCGCACGATGGGTTTTTAGGAAACTCCGTGGTTGGCGAATGGTGCAACATCGGGGCAGATACCAATACATCGAACCTGAAAAATAATTTTGAGAACATTAAACTTTGGAACTATCATAAAAAGGGATTCATAGATTCGGGGTTAATGTTTTGTGGTTTGATGATGGGCGACCACGCCAAGTGCGGCATAAACACTATGTTCAACACAGGCACCGTGGTTGGCGTGAGTGCAAATATTTTCGGTGATGGATATCCTCGCACATTTATTCCATCCTTTGCCTGGGGTGGTGCCAATGGCTACTCAACTTTTAAACTCGACAAAGCCTTTGTAACGGCAACTAAAGTAATGCAGAGAAGGAATTTAGTTCTAAGCGAAACCGACAAAGCAATCCTGGAAGAGGTTTACAAGCAAACTGCCGAATACCGGGTGTGGGAGAAATAATTTCAAACCCCGAAGCATCGGAGCAAATTTCAAATATCTAAAATGACTTTCTCAGCAATACCTGGCCTTGATGAAGTAAAAACCCGGCTCATATCTTCCGTTCGTTCGGGACAGATTGCCCATGCCCTTTTATTTCAAGGTAAGCCAGGAGCGCTCAACCTTCCTCTGTCGTTGGCATTCGCCCAATTTGTTCATTGCGAGAATAGAACACCAAATGATGCCTGTGGTCAATGCGCTGCTTGTTTGCTGAATAAAAAATTCATCCACCCGGACACTCACTTTGCTTTTCCGGTGGGCAATATGAAGAGCGAGTTTAAAATAAAAGGTGAAAATGAAGATGAGGAATTGCGGGTGGAGATTAGAAAAATGTGGCGGGCGTTTCTCATTGAATCGCCTTTTGGATCTGAACACGACTGGATAAACCATTACGGTGGCGAAGACAAACAGCCGATTATCTCGCGCGAGGAGGGCCGGGAAATTATCAGGAGCCTGGCGTTGAAACCTTTTCAAAGCAAGTTCAAAGTTATGATTATCTGGCAGCCGGAAATGATGCACGCGTCAGCCTCCAATGCCATGCTTAAAATTCTGGAAGAACCACCCGCTAACACCATATTCATTCTTGTTTCCAGCCGGCCAGAACAATTATTGCCAACTATATTATCAAGAACACAAATTGTAACGGTGCCCTTATTAAGCGATGAGGAAATAGAAACTAAACTCCTCGGTCTGGGCGTTGAAAAAAATAAAGTAGAGGGCATCATTCCGCTGGCCGATGGTAATCTGAATGCAGCCTTGCGTTTAATGGAGGAAGAAGACCCGCACCACCACGAGGTGTTCATGGATTGGATGCGCTCTTGTTTCAAAAGCGATTTCGGAAAAATCGTATCAATGGCCGATGAATTTCATGAGAAAGACAGGCTCTATCAGAATACATTTCTTCATTATGCCATGAGCATGTTTCGGGAAACCTTGCTCGGTATTTCCGGTGCGCCATCACTTCATCGAACTCGTGGGGGAGAAAGGGATTTTGTCGATCGGTTTCAAAAAGTGTTTAACCTTTATAAACTCGATACCTCCTATCAGTTGCTGAACGATGCCACCTACTTTTTAGAACGCAACGGCAGCGCTAAAATGATTTTCACCGATTTGTCGATTCAGTTCAACAAGGTGATGCACGGGTTAACTTGATTCGACCCAACTATTCAAACTTAACTATTAATTCTACTTTGTCACATTATGAAAAATTGGAGTTTTTTATCGAACCCTGACAGGGTTTTCAGAACCCTGTCAGGGTTATTGGCTGTAATATGACAAAGTAGGATTAACTATTTTTACCGCTTAAACCAAAAACCATTTTTCAAATTATGAACAAACTTTTTTCAATCATCTTTATTCTGATTCTCGTTTCCGGATGTGGGCAAAACACCAAAAACGATTACGTTATCACTATTAAAACCAAGTATGGCGACATGACGGCCATTCTTTATGATGAAACTCCCAAGCATAAAGAAAACTTTATTAAACTGGCAAAAGAGAAATTTTTTGATAGCGTACTTTTTCACCGGGTTATTCAGGGCTTTATGATCCAGGGCGGAGACCCCGATTCGAAAAAAGCTCAACCCGGTCAGCATTTAGGAAGCGGAGGCCCTGGCTACACCATTCCGGCAGAAATAAACCCCAAATATTTTCACGAGAAGGGCGCCTTGTCTGCCGCGCGTCTGGGTGATAATGTCAATCCGAAAAAAGAATCGAGTGGAAGCCAGTTTTATATTGTTCAGGGAACGGTAATGAAAACCAATGAGATCGGTGCGTTAAAATATGACCAGCAAAAATTGATGGCTGGCCTTGGTCAAATGTATCAAAGTCAGCAACACGCAGCCTTGTTCGATTCACTTAATAAGATATATACCTCTGGCGACATGCAAGCGTACCAAGCCAAACTTTTTTCATTAGCTCCAAGGGTTGAAAAAGTTACAGGCGTCAAAATAATTCGCGATGTTAATCCGGCCAAGGTTCAAGCCTATACAACGGCAGGCGGCTCTATGCACTTAGATGGCGAATACACTGTGTTTGGAAAAGTAATTAAAGGCCTGGAGGTGATTGATAAAATAGCTGCCGTGCAAAAAGACCAGGGCGAAAGGCCGCTGGAAGATATTAAGATGACCGTGACCGTTGATGAGATGTCGAAAAAGAAAATCACAAAAGAGTTTGGATGGAAATATGAGTAATTATAAACCATGAATAAATTTTGTGACTTTCGACTGTCAGGCTTTGCCATAATTTTATTATGTGCAGTAGGATGTAAATCGAAACAAGAATTGTTTAATGGAAAAGACCTCACCGGCTGGGACACCTACCTGGGGCCTGCTTACGACACCACACTGAAAAAGTTTGACTCACTGGTTGTGCCGGGTCTTAATAATGATCCTTTGAAGATTTTCTCTGTCGTGAAGGAAGATGGAGAACCAGCTATCAGAATTTCCGGTCAACACTTTGGAGGCATTTCAACCACACAGGAATTTTCCAACTATCATCTCACCCTTCAGTTTAAATGGGGCGGACTTAAATGGCCTCCTAAGAAAAAGAGTAAACGCGACAGCGGTCTGCTCTATCATGCCGTTGGCGGACACGGAGCCGATTTTGGTTTTTGGATGCGCTCACAGGAGTTTCAAATTCAGGAAGGCGATTGTGGAGACTATTGGGGAGTGGCCGGTGGAGTTTTCGATGTGCCTTCAATAAAGAATGACCGCGGAGATTATGTTTATGATCCAAACGGAACACTCACCACATTTAGTGAAGCAAGCACTGCCGGAAGACACTGCATAAAAAATCCGGACGCAGAAAAACCTTCAGGTGAATGGAACACGCTGGAATTGTATTGCCTGGGTGACACCAGTGTGCACGTTGTGAATGGCATCGTGACCATGATTTTGCTCAACTCTAAACAAACTGTTCAAGGCGTTACTACAGAATTAAAAAGAGGAAAAATTCAAATTCAAAGCGAGGGGGCAGAGGTTTTTTATCGGGAGATTCTAATAGAACCCATTACGAGCTTGCCAAAAAGTGATATGGCGAATAACCGTTGATGCATTTAGGCCTTTGACTTTTTGATGGATAATCAAGAGACAAGTAGGATAGAAATTTATTACTTTTGATAAGTAAACCAGACAATCGGTGGATATACAAACAGAAAAATTGCAATTGATTGAGGAACTGACCAAAGTGCAGGACTCACGGATTTTGGCACAAATTAAGGAACTTCTAAAAGGTAAAGGGGATACCACAGCCCGCGAAATGCAAAGACGGGCAAAAGAATCCTTGGCTGATATTGCCGCTGGTAGAGTAAAAAGCGCTGCCATTTTTAATAATGAAATTGATTTGTGGAAAAAGAAGAAGCGGCTCAATACAAAATAGTTGTTACTCGCAAGGCTGAGGTTTATTTTTATGAACTGGCCGAGTTCATGTATAAGAATATGACAACGGGTCGGGCAGAAGAAATCATAATGGAACTTCAAAAGACTGTACTCAGTCTATCCAGTTTATTTCTTCGTGGTTCAATTGAAAAAAATTTAAAGGGCGAGGGGCAAGAGTTTCGATTTCTTTTGTTGAAGCGAACTCCCAGGGCTCAAATCAAAGTTGTTTATTATGTTGATGAGCTATCCAAGACTGTCTTCGTTACTGATTTCTTTCCTACGGAAAAAGATCCAAAACAATTAAAGGAAAGGAGACCTTAAGTTCTGAAGATATGGGTCACCACCTAACATTCGTTGCACGTTTCTTTATGAATATTTTAATCAAACTTGTTGATACCTACACAAAAAATTTTCAATCTTGTGTAATGAATATGAAGGTAGCGATGTGGATAGCTGGAGTTAATGTTGAACGAGTGTTCTTAAGCCTGCTCATTATTGTCATTCCTAATAAACCGGGGATGCAATAACCTCATTTAGTAAATTGAGTTATAGTCCCGCCATAAAGCGGGATTTTGTTTTTTATACGGGTTACAACTCACAAACAATTGTTCTATGTACTATACGGATGACACGGTAATTTTTTCGGATGGCAAGTTTGTTAAGGCTTCGGAGGCAACCATAGACCCGTTTAGTCAGACATTGCATTATGGCCTGGGCGTGTTCGAGGGCCTTCGGTCGTACCAATCCATTTACGGTGTAAAAATTTTCAAAGCCCGTCAGCATTTTGACCGGATGAAAAAAAACTGTGAGCTGATGGGCATTCCATTTCATTACAGCGTGGAAGAACTGACGCAATTGAGTTACCACTTGTTGGAGAAGAATGAGTTTACAACGGCCTACATCCGCCCGCTGGTTTATTGTGGCCCTAACCTTTCTTTAAGCCAACCCCATGAGTCCACCTTGTTAATTGCGGCCTGGCGCTGGGGAAAATATTTTGGCGACAAGATGCTGAAGGTTTGCGTGTCCTCCACTAAGCGACCTCATCCGGAAACCATAAAACCCGAAGCCAAAGTGTGCGGTCATTATGTAAGTTCAATAATGGCAACCGCAGAAGCGAAGAAACGGGGATATGACGAAGGCTTGATGTTAGATCTGAATGGCTTCGTGGCGCAAGGGCCCGGAGCCAATTTCTTTTTTGAACGTGACGGTGTGTTATATACTTCGCCTGTGGGAAACATTTTTCCAGGCATCACCCGTCAAACAGTTTTTCAAATTTGTAAAGAGCTCGACATCCCTGTAAAGGAAAAACTGTTTCGTGCCGAAGAGTTGTTCGAGGCCGACAGTGCATTCTTCTGTAGCAC
The DNA here is from genome assembly GCA_043767095.1 of Bacteroidota bacterium. Taxonomy (GTDB): domain Bacteria; phylum Bacteroidota; class Bacteroidia; order Cytophagales; family Cyclobacteriaceae; genus ELB16-189. Next base: position 7,054 of record JAYUHI010000487.1, on the reverse strand, counting down.
AGCCGCAGAGATTGCTGGAGTAGAATCTATTGAAGGACAGCCATTCGCTAAGCCCTGGAAAAATTCGTTGGGTGCAGTGGTGCAGGATGCCTATAAGAGTTTAGTGTTGGATAAGAGTTATAGCTACGTCATTGTGTAAGGATCGTTGATAGTTGGTAGTTGTTCGTTGATAGAATTCGCGAACAACTACCAACTAACAACCAACAACTAATTAATGGAAAGTAACCGCTACAGTAAAACCATCACCCAAGACCCCACGCTTCCCGCAGCACAGGCGATGCTGTATGGTATTGGATTGACTGAAGCGGATTTGAAGAAAGCACAGGTTGGGATTGTGAGCACCGGCTTCGATGGTAATACCTGTAACATGCACCTCAACGCGCTTGCTGCGGAGGTAAAGCAAAGCGTGTGGGACAATGAATTAGTTGGCCTCATCTTCAACACCATTGGCGTGAGCGATGGCATGAGCAACGGCACTACTGGCATGCGTTATTCCTTAGTGAGCCGCGAAGTGATTGCTGATTCGATAGAAACAGTTTGTGGTGCGCAATTTTATGATGGACTGATTGCAGTGGTAGGCTGTGATAAAAATATGCCAGGTGCGCTTATCGCGATGGGGAGATTGAACCGTCCGTCTTTGATGTTGTATGGAGGAACGATTGCGGGCGGCAACTGGAAAGGAAAAGAACTGAACATCATTTCAGCATTCGAAGCTTTGGGCGAAAAAATTCAGGGCAAACTTTCGGATGAAGATTATAAAGGCATCATTCAAAATTCTTGTCCCGGTGCAGGCGCGTGCGGAGGCATGTACACCGCCAACACGATGGCTGCCGCTATTGAAGCATTGGGAATGTCGTTGCCCTATTCATCGTCCAATCCTGCGCTCAGCAAAGAAAAAACAAAGGAGTGCTCTGATGCAGGCAAAGCCATCAACCATTTGCTACAAATTGATTTGAAGCCGCGCGACATCATGACGCAACGAGCTTTTGAAAATGCTATCACAATAGTGATGACGCTTGGCGGTTCCACCAATGCGGTTTTGCATTTAATAGCGATGGCTCGTGCGGTGGGATTGACTCTGACGCAAGACGACTTCCAAAAAATTTCTGATAAGACTCCACTCATTGCCGATCTTAAACCCAGTGGAAAATATTTAATGGAACAACTTCATAAAGTTGGCGGAACGCCATTGCTGATGAAGTATCTCCTCGACAAAGGTTTCCTTCATGGCGATTGCATGACGGTCACAGGAAAAACAATAGCGGAAAACCTGAAAGATGTTCCTGCCATTAGTTTTGAAAATCAAGATGTGATCCATCCCATTGAAAAGCCAATCAAGAAGACCGGACATATTCAAATTCTGTACGGCAATCTCGCAGAAAAAGGATCGGTGGCGAAAATAACCGGCAAGGAAGGTGAACGCTTCAAAGGCACCGCCCGCGTGTTCAATGGTGAATTTGAATTAACGGATGGAGTACAATCTGGAAAAATTAAAGAAGGTGATGTAGTAGTGATCCGTTACGTTGGGCCCAAAGGCGCACCGGGCATGCCCGAAATGCTCAAGCCAACTTCATTGATTATGGGTGCAGGCCTCGGCAAGAGCGTTGCGTTGATTACCGATGGAAGATTTTCAGGAGGCACACACGGTTTTGTGGTAGGCCACATCACACCCGAAGCATTCGATGGTGGCCTTCTGCCTTTGATTGAAGATGGAGACTGGATTGAAATTGATGTAAACAAAAAACAGATCAACCTGCTGGTCGATGAAAAAACCTTAGCGATCAGAAGATCAAGATACACCGCCCCTAAACTGGCGGTGACTTCAGGCGTGTTATACAAATATGCGAAACAAGTAAAAACTGCTGCCGATGGATGCGTTACTGACGAAGACTGAAAGCAAAACTGCAACTCTGGTGAAAAAGCAAATCACTGGTGCTGAGACTCTGTTGCGATGCTTAGTAGCTGAACAGGTTAAAACCATTTTCGGTTACCCGGGTGGGGCCATCATGCCGGTGTATGATGCTCTCTTTCACTATGCCGATCAACTCAAACATATTCTCGTTCGGCATGAACAGGGCGCGATTCATGCTGCCCAAGGTTTTGCGCGGGCCACTGGCAAGACAGGTGTTGTACTGGTAACCTCCGGCCCTGGTGCCACCAATTTAGTAACGGGTTTAGCCGATGCGTTGATTGATTCAACTCCAGTGGTCTGCATCACAGGCCAGGTCTTCGCTCATTTGTTGGGCACAGATGCATTCCAGGAAACTGATGTAGTGAACACAACTCTTCCTGTCACAAAGTGGAACGTGCAGGTAGCTGAAGCCAAGGACATTGCACCGGCTGTGGCAAAAGCATTTTACATTGCTAGGACCGGAAGGCCTGGCCCGGTGCTCATCGACATTACCAAGAATGCGCAGAACGAGTTGATGGAGGAGTTTGATTATGTTAAGTGCGATCACATCAGAACGTATCGCGCTAAACCCGAGCTGCAATTATCACAAGTGCAGGTTGCTGCCAATCTGATCAACGCAGCTAAGAAGCCATACATTCTGGCCGGTCAGGGTGTGTTATTATCAGGAGCCTCGGAAGAATTGAAAGCGCTTTCTGAAAAGACAGGTATCCCGGTAGCGTGTACTTTATTAGGATTGGGATGCTTCCCGACTGATCATCCGAATTACGTTGGCTTTCTTGGCATGCACGGTAATTACGGTCCGAATGTTTTAACCAATGATTGTGATGTGTTGATTGGCATAGGCATGCGTTTCGATGATCGGGTAACGGGCAACGTGACCAAGTATGCAAAGCAAGCCAAGGTAGTTCATATTGATATTGACAAGGCCGAGATCAACAAGATCGTAAAAACAGAGGCCTACATTCATGCCGATGCAAAAGATGCATTGACAGCCTTAACAACAGTTTGTAATAAGAATATGCACACGGAGTGGATTGATAAGTTCACGAGGCTGAATGGCATTGAATACGAGAAAGTCATTCATCATGAATTCAATTCCACCGGAGAGATCAAGATGGCCGAAGCGATTCATCACCTTTCGAATCTTACCAAAGGTGAAGCGGTAGTGGTTACTGATGTTGGTCAGCACCAAATGGTCACCTCGCGTTATTACAAACTAAAAAATCCGCGTACCCATATTACTTCAGGCGGGGCGGGAACGATGGGATTTTCTTTACCCGCAGCAATGGGCGCAAAGTTGGGAGCTCCTGAAAAGCAAGTGGTGGCAGTGATTGGCGATGGGGGATATCAAATGACCGTTCAGGAATTGGGAACCATCATGCAGTATAAAATCCCGGTAAAAATAATGGTGCTTAATAATAATTTCCTGGGCATGGTGCGTCAGTGGCAGCAACTTTTTCATGGAAAAAGATATTCGTTTACCGAAATGGATAACCCTGACTTTGTAAAATTGGCGGAAGCCTATAATATCACAGCAAAAAAAGTAGAGAAACGTGAGGATTTAAAAGCAGCTATACAAAAAATGCTGGATGCCAAAACATCCTACTTTTTAGAAGTGGTTGTGGGCAAGGAAGATAATGTTTTTCCTATGATTCCAGCCGGTGCCGCGGTGAGTGATATATTATTGGAAGCGCCTTTTAGCAAGTAGGCAGTAGGCAGTTTGATTAAATTATGGAAGTGTAACATTTAACAACTAAGCATAACTATGGAGGCGCGATGGCGGTTCCCCCTTCGGGGGTTAGGGGGCTGAGCGATGACTATGAAGCAAGATTATACATTAGAGATCGAAGCAGACAACAATTTTTCGGTGCTCAACCGGATCATTAATATTTTGAATCGAAGAAGGGTGAGGATCAGGAAAATGATGGCCCACGAAAATGAAACTGATTTTCGAAGAGGAGGAGTGATCATGCTTCTGCACACAACTGCTGATATGATGGATCGTGTTAAAGACCAATTGGAAAAACTGATCGAGGTGGAAAAAGTGGTGTTTTGTGAAGGCAGTAGCAGGTATTTGGATTTAAGTGAGAGAGTGGTGGATGTAGATTGACCTCACCCCCCGCCCCCTTTCCGAAGGAGAGGGGTGACCGTCTAAAATAATATTTTGGGCTTGTTATGAGGACTTGATTTTAAAAGAAACTGAACTGGATTATTAAAGAAAATAACAACAGAGAGTCACCCCTCTCCTCTGGAGAGGGGCCGGGGGTGAGGTTTCAAAAGACAATTAACAATTAACTAATACAGCAATGGCACAGATCAATTTTGGAGGAACAACAGAAGAAGTAGTAACCCGCGAAGAATTTCCGATGGAAAAAGCGTTGCGAGTGTTGCACGATGAAACCATTGCCATCATTGGCTATGGTGTGCAAGGCCCGGCCCAGGCTCTGAACTTGCGCGACAACGGGTTTAAAGTAATTGTTGGCCAGCGCAAGGGTTCTAAAACGTGGGACAAGGCCGTTCAGCATGGATGGATTCCAGGTGAGACTTTGTTCGAGATTGAAACTGCTGCCAGGCAAGGTACCATCATCCAGTACTTGCTTTCTGATGCCGGGCAGATTGCCACCTGGCCCGCCATCAAACCTCACCTCACCAAAGGAAAGGCGTTATACTTTTCTCATGGCTTTGGAATAACATTCAAAGAACAAACAGGTATTGTACCTCCTGCCGATGTGGATGTGATTTTAGCCGCACCAAAAGGATCGGGGACTTCCGTTCGTAGATTATTCCTTCAAGGCAAGGGTATCAATTCCAGCTTCGCGATTTTTCAGGATGCCACCGGCAAAGCACGTGAGCGGGTGATCGCCCTCGGCATTGGCGTTGGTTCAGGATATTTATTCGAAACGGATTTCAAAAAAGAAGTTTACTCCGACTTGACGGGTGAGCGCGGAACATTGATGGGCGCCATTGCTGGAATCTTCGAAGCGCAATATGAAGTGCTCCGCTCCAAAGGTCATTCACCTTCTGAAGCCTTTAACGAAACGGTAGAAGAACTCACGCAAAGCCTCATGCCGTTGGTCGCTGAGAACGGAATGGATTGGATGTACGCCAACTGCTCAACCACGGCACAACGGGGCGCTCTGGATTGGAAGAAGAGATTCAAGGCTGCAACATTGCCAGTGTTCAAAGAATTATATGAGAGCGTAGCCAGCGGGGCAGAAGCCAAACGCACCATCGACACATGCAGCAAACCCGACTATCGTGAAAAACTCGCTGAAGAATTAAAAGAAGTCCGCGAAAGCGAATTGTGGCAAGCCGGTGCTGCCGTGCGCAGCCTTAGGCCGGAGAAAGAGAAAGTGGAAGCAAGCATGATTAATTGACCTCACCCTAAATCCCTCTCCGAAGCGGAGAGGGACTTGCTCCCTTCTCCTTTAGAAGGGCCGGGGATGAGACCTAAAAGAAAGTTAATGACAACAACACTCCAACAAACCATCGACATCAACAAAGCCCACGAAGTTCTCAAAAACGTGGTGCTGAAAACGCCCTTGCAGTTTCATAAAAAACTGTCGGAGAAGTTTAAGGCAGAAATTTATTTGAAGCGCGAAGACCTCCAGATTGTTCGCTCCTATAAAATAAGAGGATCATACAATTTGATTCAAAGTCTTGATGAGAAGACGCGAAGCAGGGGCGTGGTGTGTGCCAGTGCAGGCAACCATGCGCAAGGCGTTGCCTATTCATGCAAAGCCCTCAACATAAAAGGCGTGATCTACATGCCTGCCATCACACCCAAACAGAAAGTAAACCAGGTGAGAATGTTTGGTGGCGAGCATATTGAAATTGTTTTGGTTGGTGATACGTTCGATGATTGCCAGGAACATGCTTTAGTTTATTGCAAAGAGAAAGGCATGACCTTCATTCCCCCGTTCGATCATCCCCGGATTATTGAAGGCCAGGGCACTGTAGGTCTTGAGATTTTAGCTGAGCTTTCAGGAATTGATTATTTATTTGTTCCGATTGGGGGCGGTGGCCTTTGTGCTGGGCTCAGTCAATATTTCAAAACGTATTCACCACAGACAAAAATCATTGGTGTTGAGCCGCAAGGCGCTCCTTCCATGACAGAAGCATTGAAGGCAGGAAAGCCAGTGGTGCTCGATAAAATCCAACGCTTCGTGGATGGCGCTTCTGTGAAGAAAGTTGGTGAACTCACTTTTGAAATTTGCAAAGATGCGCTGACCGATATGTTGCTCGTGCCCGAAGGCAAAGCGAGTTCGACTATTCTTCAACTTTACAATGAAGATGCCATCGTGGCCGAACCGGCAGGGGCTCTATCCATTGCAGCGTTAGATTTTTATGCAGATAAACTGGCCGGCAAGAAGGTAGTGTGCATCCTGAGCGGTGGCAATAACGATATTGACCGCATGCAGGAAATCAAAGAGCGCTCCCTGCTTTATGAAGGACTAAAACATTATTTCATTGTCCGCTTTGCGCAACGGCCTGGAGCGCTGAAAGAATTTGTCAATCACATCCTCGGTCCCAATGATGACATCGTTCGTTTTGAATTCATCCAGAAACACAACAAAGAAACCGGTCCTGCACTCATCGGCATTGAAGTGAAATCAAAGGCAGATTTTCTTTCGCTCATTGAACGGATGAACCACCACAAGCTCAATTATACCGAAATCAACCCGAACGAAAATTTGTTTGAGTATTTAGTGTAGCCCTTATGCAGGGATTTATCCTGGGGTTCATTTCAAATTGTCGCACACTAACATTCGACCCCTACGGGGTCGTAAATCATTAATGATTTACCCTCTACAAACATAGAACTCCGCTGGAGTTCTGCCCGGGCACGATGAGGGAAGTGACAGCATCGTCAGGACAGCAACGTGCGCAGGCACTATTTTGTCTGGGTCCAATCATCAAATCACCTTCCCTGGGCAACCTATGGGGTCTGGATTTTTTTTAGGAAGACTGATTTGTAAAATGCCTTTTTCGGCATTAAACGGCTAATTCTTATTTTGAGGTGCTATGAAAAATATCCGGCCATTCTGAACAGGAAAAAATCCCGGTCCCTGATGCCAAAGTTGTTGGCCAGGAATCGCTGTATCCTGCCGTTCATGTTTTCTGCCCTGGCATTTGTCTGCC
>JAYUHI010000486.1:0-3235 GCA_043767095.1 Bacteroidota bacterium | reverse complement strand
CAAGGCCATCCACCAGTTTTCGAAGGAGGTCAAAGTAAAGGGCAATGGCGAGTGCGAAAGTCATGGACCAAATTACACCCGTGTTGAAAAAATAGGTATCGATATTCTGGTTAAGAAAATGTTTTTTGGGCATGTAAAACTGGGCATCAAAATCTACGAGGTGATCGGGATCAGGCTCTTTGTAAATAGGAAAAATCTTTTGCACAAACTTGCCATCCTTTTCAATAATCCGGTTCGTCTCGATGGAGTTTTTAACCAGGTCGGCAATGGCATCATTGGTATAGGCCAGCTTAAAAAGTTCGAATTCTTTTTCGGCTGCGGCAGTTTTGGTTAACCGGTTAATGACCGTTTCTTTTAATTGATCGGCCTTATTGTATTGGGTTATATAATATCGCTTCAGGGTTTCCAGGAATAGCATGGAACTCGTGTAAGTCAAAGAATCAAAATTTTTGAGCGTTAATTTATCGAGGTATGAAAAATGCTGGTTTCCCACCGTTTCCAACTCGCGCTCTATTTCATTCTCCACCAAAATCAAAGCATCAGTAACTTTCAACCGGGTGGCCGGGTCACTGGTTTTGTAATTCAGATTGATTAAATCAAGTTTCGATTCCAGTTCGGGAATGAAGTAGATTTTTTTGTAATCGGCTTCGGCCATGGATTTATCCAGCTTATAAAATATTTTTTCGAACTCATTGTCTTTAAATTGAGTAACCATGGCCGCTTCAAATGCCCACCGGCTCGCCATCAGGTCGCCAACCAAAGGCACCGTGGCGGTGTTTCCAATAGCAGGATTTAGTTTGTCAAATTTAACTACAACACCACTTAAAATAAGTTGAGGTATTAGCAGTATTGGAATGAGGATGTAAATGGTGACTGCCGAATTAAAGGCGGAGGAAATATTCAGGCCCAGTAAATTGGCAAAACAAGAAACGGTGAAAAGAATGCCCCAATGGAGCAGAAACATTTCATGGATGCCTAAGATCCAGTTACCGATAAACACAAAGGTGGCTGTTTGAAAGGCGGATAGCAGGAAGAGAATGGAGATTTTAGAAATGAGATAACTGCTTCGGCTCAGGTTCAGGAATTTCTCCCGCTTCAGAATTTTCCTGTCTCGTATAATTTCTTCAGCGCTCACCGTTAAACCCATAAACAAGGACACAATAATGCTCATGAACAGGTAGGCGGGCAGGTTTAAGTTTTTGCTGAACACATAACCCGTGAGATATTGATCGTCCACATTGTAGAAGCGAGTTATAAAAGCGAGAATGAACGCCAGCAGAGGAGCCTCTAACAGGTTAATGAGCATGTACTGTTTGTTGCTGATTTTGCTAAGCAAATCGCGCCACCCGAATAAATGGCTTTGTTTTAACCTGCCTGGAATGCGAAGGGTGTTTTCCGGAACCTCTTTCGATTGCTGTACAGGGATTATCTTTATTTTCTCCTTGAATTTTTTATTCCATTGATCGGGCGTGAATTTTCGCTCGTTCGTGAAATTGCCATATTCGTTAATGACTTTCGTTTCGATGATGTTGAAAATCTGTTCGGGGTTTACATTGCCGCACGCATGGCACTCGCCCTGGTCGCTATTCACCATGTGGATGCACTTTTTAAAATAGGTAACAGCATCTACAGGGTTCCCATAAAAAATCTGGTAACCACCGGAGTCCAGGATCACCAGCTTATCAAACATTTTAAAAATATCGGACGATGGCTGATGAATAACGGCAAACACCAGCTTGCCCTTCAGCGATAGCTCTTTCAATAAGTCAATTATATTTTCCGAATCGCGCGATGACAGCCCCGAGGTTGGCTCATCCACAAACAGCACAGCAGGTTCGCGCAGTAATTCCAATCCAATATTCAGCCGCTTTCGCTGACCTCCGCTTATGGTTTTCTGCAAGGGTGAGCCAACTTTCAAATCCCTGGTCTCCAAAAGGCCAAGGTCGCCCAATGTTTTTAATACCAGCTCGTTTATTTGGATTTTGGTGAAATGGCTGAAACAAAGTTTAGCGGCAAAATACAGGTTCCGGTAAACGGTGAGGTCTTCAATCAGTAAATCATCTTGAGGAACAAATCCCACTATCCCTTTAATTTTTTCCGGGTTTTGATGAATGTCAATTCCATTGATCAGCACATTGCCCGATGATGGCGCCTCGGTTCCATTTAATACATGCAACAAGGTGGATTTGCCTGCCCCACTGGCGCCCATTAACGCGATCAGGTTTCCGGTCTCTTCAAAAATATCGATCTCCCGCAATCCGAGTTTGCCGGTTTTAAACGTGTATGAAATTCGCCTGGCCTCGAAACTCAACCGCTTTCCCTTCCCTGCTTCTTTTAGCGATGCAAGGATTTCGCCATAGTAAACGGGATCGCTGTTTTCCCATCGCACCAGGCTTCCAGCCGCGAACACATTGATATTTCCGGGTCGTTGCGGAACGCCATTCAGGTAAACATCGGTATGGCCCAGGTAACGAAAGAAGAAAGTCTCAGAATTTTTCAGGAACAGGATGGATATAAAGCCATCTAAATGATCGCGCTTAATTTTCTTGCACTGGTTATGATGATTAGTGGTAGAGTCAACAATCAGTATGTTATCCTGATCCAGGCTGCCAGGGCTTGAGCCCATTACAAAATGGATGATACTTTGCCATTCGTTTTGTGCGGCATTCAGCGCCTTACCAATTTCCTCCGAAAGTTTTTTCTCCCTTTCTGAAAAGGAACCATCGGCCAGGATGATCTTCATCAACTCCATCAGAATTACAGTCTTCTGGCGCTGCTCTACCTCCAGGTTTATATCCTGGCAAACTTGTTTGATAAATTCTGTTTCCTGATAGGAGTTACCCTGATGGTTGATGAGCTCGGTATATGAATCAAATAACTGGAGGTGTTGATTAACCGCTTTCTCGTTGAGGTGATCCGATAAAAATTCTTCAACTTTTTTTCGTTCAGTTTCTGTGATTTGATCTTCTTTGGCTACCAGGGCAAACAGCCGGAGGATGGCTTTTAAAATGGGTTCGCTCATGAATTTCTACAGATTAGGCATCTAAAGATAAGATTGATTGGCTGAAATGAAAAAGGCCGGAAATCATCCGGCCTTTCATTTCTCACGGCTTTACGATTTAATCGGTGATGTTGTTTCTTATCTTTTCCACGATTGAAGTTATTTCTGTCAGGTTTTTATCGCTCAGCACCAGATCGCCCCTGTTGTTCTTAATTTGCTCATCAATGTTGAGGC
>JAYUHI010000485.1:0-7663 GCA_043767095.1 Bacteroidota bacterium | reverse complement strand
TAGAAAAGACCTGTTATAAACAGTAAAACAAATAAGTAGTGGAGATAAAGGCGCAAATTGGAAATGAGGAGTTACTAAAACTTAGTAAGATAGCCTTTCTATGCAGTCGTCAAGTTCCTGCATCTACTGTACTGAAGTGCTACGACTGGGCAATTGCACAACGAGAAGCTGGTACCTGTGTTATTAGTGGGTTTCACAGCACCATTGAAAAAGACGTACTTCACTACCTGTTAAAGGGAAGGCAACCAATAATTGTAGTTCTTGCTCGAGGCTTAAAGCATGAACTAGAACCTGTGTTTAAAAAGCCCATAGATGAAGGAAGACTACTTATTGTTACTCCATTTGTAGCTGATGTAAAAAGAGTAACTAGCAAAACAGCACAGATAAGAAACAAGATGATGATAGAACTAGCTGACGAGATAATCGTTGGCCACGCAAGTAAAGGCGGTCAGCTTGAGAAATTGCTGAGTAGTTCAAAGAAAGAGATACAATACATCATTACTAAATCAACCAACAACTAAATCGCACACACTTTGGCTTGCCGCACATGCAGCCCACATCCAAAGCCAGTCAAAGAGTGTTCTCAGTCCGGTGTAAGTGGAGAGATTAGGAAATGAAAAATGCCCCACCGCACGACTGACTAAAAAAGATTGGTGTTAACTTAACGGAGGACAATAGACACGACTACGAATAAAAAGTGGAGAAGGGCCCTACTACTGCCAACAAAATGTTTATGCAATGCGGGGGTTCAGTGTAGGTATTAAAAATAATTTCTTAATTTAGTTCGGTAACCCCGAGAAAACTCGGGGCAGGCTGGGGGACAGTTTGGAGTTGGTCGGGCTTAACATTTCGCTGCGCTTCATTTTTAAGCCCTCCTATTCCCGCAACTGCATAAACATTTTGTTAGCGGCAACTTTAACGCACAGTTCACAGACAGTGCAAACATTGGCGGACTGACAAAAACAAAACTGACAAACAATGAAATATTCCAACTGCCAACGCAACCATGCAATAATTCCCGGACGAGAAAAAGCGCTGGAAGATTTTCTCAAACAGGACTACAAAGGAATGCGACACAAATGGAAGAATGGTGTCAGTTCACACAGCGAAGACGCATTGACTTGGACTTGCTTTGAAATGTTATCTCTTCTTCCGTTGACAAAAAAGATTTCTGCTTTAGACGAAATTTTAGAAGACGCATATCAAGGACAATGTGATTTCAAATTCACGGACCGGAAGTATTCTGAAAAGCAAATTGAAATATTCATTGGCAAAGCATATACAGGACAAGCAACAAAAGAAAGCACAGAGGTTGATGCAAGTATTGAGTTACCAGACAAATTGATTTTTATTGAGGCAAAACTTTATAGTTCTATAAGTTTGGCAGACGAAGCAAATAAAAAACCACACGACCAAATTGCTCGAAAACTAAGAGTGGGGTTAGACAGTGCAGGGGACAAAGATTTCTATTTTATCTTTTTGGACATAGCGCCTGATAAACACTTGATGAAAAGGGAAACTAAAAAGGAAGCCAGCTCACTTAAAAAAAGTGGTTTTTATGACAAATGGAAAAGTGCGTGGTGGTTTGACTATTACAAGAATGGTCGAAACAGAAGTAGAAAACCATTGCGAGACATTTTAAAGGGCATAAAATATAAATCAGAAAAATCTGTCGCTGACAATATGGGTTGGCTGACTTGGAGTGATTTATTTAAAGACATTCTTCGTGGAATGGTAAATTGAATTTTATGGACAGACATACAATCATTGAACCGACACCTTTTCGTGGACGGGAGAAAAGCAGCCGCTAACATATAAGGCTTAAACGAAGCTCAGCCACGCAGAAAATTTACCTACGAAGCACTGCGTTTTTTTGGCTGAGGTTCGTTGTAAGCCTCGGTTGAACTGAAGCTTCGAGCGGCTACTCTATATATAATGGGTATTTAATCGAGTGTACAGAACACACTGCAAACTAAGTTAGAACCAGCAACATCAAGATTTATGTCTCCGCAATGTCTCCCTTAGCGTTTGCTTTAGCGCGGGAAGGGGACGTTGCGGTTTGCCTCACTCTTTGTTGGGATTTTGTGTAGCAAGTAATCTAGCTATCCAAACGAAACCATAAAGAAAAATTTGTAAATTGTGAATCAATTATTAGCGCCATGTCAACAGTAGAATTAAGAAACCAACTCATTGTTAAGATTCAAAACACGAATGATGACTATTTGTTAGAGGAAGTTTATCGTCTGCTTGAAATGGAGCCGGAGAATATGGAGGTTTATAAACTAAGTAACGAACAGAAAACGGCTATTGCTGAGGCCAGGCAGCAAATAATGGATGGACAATCTTTAACTGATGACCAGGCTAACAAGGAGATTGACCAATGGCTAAACAAGTAGTCAATGTCTCCCTTGGCGTTTGCTTTAGCGCAGGGAGGGACGTTGCGGTTTGCCTCCCTCATTAAATAAAATTTAAAATGCTTAATTTTGGTAATGGTTAAGATTAAAGACTATATAAATATTGATAGCGAAATATTAGGAGGAACTCCCGTATTCAAAGGCACGCGCGTTCCGGTTGAAAGCCTGTTTCTTCATTTTGAAAAGGGCATTCCCCTGGATGAGTTTCTCGAAGATTTTCCATCCGTGTCAAAACTGCAAGCAGTTGCCATAATTGAAATTGCCAGTAAAATTCTTACCTCTAAAGACATCGAAAGAATTTATGAGACTGCTGCTTGATGAGAATTTGCCAAAAAGATTAAAGCAGGATTTACAGGAACACGAGATTTATACGGCAAGAGATAAAGGGTGGACGGGTATCTCCAATGGCAAATTACTTGAGCTATTGATTGAGAATAAATTTGATGCCTTGCTGACTTTCGACCGAAACCTTCAATATCAGCAGAATTTTAAGAAATACAGAATTCCGGTTTTAGTTCTGGATGCACCGGATAACAGTTATATTACTTTAAAAAACCTGGTACCGAAAATCAAACAGGCCTTGAAAGGAGACTTAAGACCGGGACCAATAGAGATACAAGAGTAGAATTTTGTTTTGGGTGTCGGTCTTGTCAAGTTTTGCCTTTCCAGAAAACTCGAAAAAATATTTAAGTACGCCCTCATGAACACCAAAACCATTCCCTTCATTTTATTTGCAATCGTTCTTTTGAATGGCTGCGTAAAATCGCCTGTACCTTTTCAACATGATCTTTCTTCCGGCAGCACACCCTGGAATAGTGAGCCTACTGCAAGGCCTTCCAATCAATTTACCTTCGCCATCATCAGCGATTTAAACAGTGGCGAACGCGAAGGCGTGTTTGAAGTAGCGGTGGAACAAATCAGTTTACTCAGGCCTGAGTTTATTTTAAGTATTGGTGATTTGATTGATGGCGGAACGGAAGACACCATCCAACTCAAAAAAGAGTTTGATTTTTTTGATGAACGGGTTGCCAAAGCCAGGTCTCCATTTTTTCATGTGGGAGGCAATCATGATCTCACCAACTTAACCATGCGAAAGTATTGGGAGAAACGATACGGCAAGAGGTACTACCATTTTATTTATAACAATGTGCTGTTTCTAATAATTGATTCCGAGGATTACGAGGAAGCGCGCATGCAGGAAATTTATGTGGCGCGCAAGCGAGCCATTGAATTGCTCGACAGCGGTAAAACCGAATTAGCCAACCAGTCGGCTTATTTTCAAATGCCTGAACGGGCAACCGGAAAAATCAGCGATGAGCAGTCAGTTTATTTTGAAAAAGTGATTGCTGAACACCCGGATGTGCGCTGGACTTTCCTGTTCATGCACAAGCCCGTGTGGAAAAGGGAAGGTGAGGGAAACTTATCGAGGATTGAAACAGCATTGGCCTCTCGCAACTTTACGGTATTCAACGGCCACCTGCACGATTACTCCTACACCAATAGAAACAACCACGATTACATCATGCTGGGCACAACCGGGGGAGGGCAAAATGCAAAGAGTGAAAATTCATTTGATCATATCACGTTGGTTTCAGTCAATGATGATATACCTTCGATTGCCAACCTTCGCTTAGATGGAATCCTGGACAAGGCGGCCAAGATTCCAATGGATGGTGAGAAATATTGTTTTCAAGCTTCAAAATGTAAGGAGGAAACCAATCAGAAATAAATGCCAATGCGATAGTGATTTATCTGGACGAATTTGAACCACATAGCTCACATAGGAATAAACACATAGAATTATCAACTATGTGACACCTATGTACCTATTGTTCCTATGTGGTTCAAAATAAGCCTATCAAAATGAACTAAATTGAACATGAACAATAGAATTCTCTTTTTCTTGTTCTTCATTACCACACAGACCCAGCAGGCCAATGCCCAGGATTTACTAAAACTTCTCGGAGACAAAGCCCTTCAGGCTGCTGCAGCCAAAGGCACGAAATTAATGGAGTCGCTGGACTCGGTTGATTTTCAGTTTGCTGTTTCGGTAAACGAAAATGCCGGCTTCTTTGATATCGAGCAGAAAGGGGAGACCCGGGCCCAGCTGTTGTATCAGCAAAAAGAGCAGAAAGACAAAACCATCATAGACATTGCCCGCGATACGCTGGAACAAGGCGTTGAGTTGTACGGAATCAGGCGATATGAAAAAGCCGAGCAACGGTTTCTCTCGGCTAAAAGTTTAATGGAAAAACGAGGGCTCACCAGCGAAGTGGTGTATCTGCGCACACTCTCCAATCTCGGCTTGGTTTACCTCACTCAAGGCAGAACGCTGGATGCTGAAAAATTAATAATCCGATCGCTTAAAATGAGCGAGCAAGCGATGACTAAAACAAGTGCAGCCTATGTGGCCAACCTGAACAACATCGCCAAGCTTCATCAGGCCACAGGAAAATACAACGAGTCGGAGAAAGAATTTAATGAGGCTATCGCACTTTCTGAAAAAGTTTTTGGAGAAGGAAAAGCCAAAGGCATTTTGCTCAACAATAAAGCCATGCTCTTTCTCACGGTTGGGCGGTACAAAGAAGCCGCAAGCATGATGAACGATGCCATTGCCGTATCATCGGTTGCACCAAAGAAATTTTTTGGCGGCCAATCGTTCGATAATAGAAAGTTTCAAATTAACCTGGCGTTCATTCAACAGATTTCTGGCGACTACGCCAACGCAGAAACCAGTTTCCTCACCATCGACAAAGCCTTCGCTCAAAAAGAGAAGAACACACCTGAATATGCCGGGGTGTTGAATCAAATCGGTATTCTATACATCCAGATGAATAAAATGGATAAAGTGGAAGCGCTTCTTAAAGGCTCGATGGAAATTTACAAGAAGCGCTACACCGAACAGAATATTTATTACGCCAAAGTAACGAACGACCTGGGCAATTATTACCGGATGAATGCCCGCTATGCCGATGCAGAAGCTCAACTCACGAAAGCGCTTTCAATCCGCGAAGCATTGCTGGGTGTCAATCATCCGCTTTATGTGCGAAGCCTGGAAGACGTGGCTATTCTGTACTGGAAGAGTAACAAGTTGGATAAAGCGTATGCGGCTTACAAACAAGTAATGGATAAATCGCTCGACTTCATCAACCGGTATTTTCCACCCATGAGTGAAGCCGAGAAAGCCAGCTACTGGGAAATTAATTCTCCGCGTTTTCAACGGTTTTACAATTTCGCGATGGAAGCCGGGGCAACGAATAAGCAGGTAGTTGGTGATTTCTTCAACTATCATTTAGCTACCAAAGCTTTGTTGCTGAGTTCAACCAATCGAATTAAAGAGGCCATCCTGCAAAGCAAAGACATGCAATTGGTGAGCACCTATGAGCAATGGCAAAGCAACAAAGAGGTGCTGGTGAAGTTGTATGCCTACTCCAAAGCAAAACTCAAAGCCCAGAACATCGACCCGGAAAAGTTAGAGCGAAAAACGAACGACCTGGAGAAAAAGATTTCGGAACGTTCATCCCTTTTCCTGTCAGGATTCTTCCGCCAAAATATTGAGTGGAGAGATTTACAACAGTTTTTAGGTGATGGCGAAGTGATTGTGGACATCGTGCGGGTGAAAGTTTTCCAGCAGGATTTCACAAACGATGTTCAGTATTTGGCCTTTATCCTCAAGAAGGGAATGTTATCGCCAACGATTATTACACTCGACAACGGAACGCAGTTGGAGGGCCGCTCCATGGAATTTTATAAGCGGGCAATCCAGAACAAAATTCCCGATGACCTTTCGTACAACCAATTCTGGAGCAAAATCGAAAATCAAATCAGCGGAAGCAAAACAATTTTCTTTTCACCAGATGGTGCGTTCAATAAACTCAACATCAACACACTGAAGAATTCCAATGGAGAATTCCTGATCAGTAAGTATGACGTGATTTTGTTGGGCAACAGCAAGGACTTGGTTCGGATCAAGTCAAAAAAAGGAGAAGGCAAAATGATTAATGCTTTCCTGGTAGGCTTCCCTGATTATGGGTCGGATAAATTTGCCGCACTTCCTGGAACCAAAAAAGAGATCGAGGCTATCTCAAAAATATTACAAACGTCAGGCTACAAGGTTACTCAACACCTGGCGAAGAATGCAACTGAAGAAAATATTAAAAATGCCAGTGGTCAGGGATTGGTTCACATTGCTACGCATGGATTTTTTGTACCAGAAAAAGAAAGTCGCGATGGATCTGTGTTTGGAATCCATGCGGAGAATGCATCCAACAATCCCTTGTTGAGATCGGGTTTAATTTTAGCGGGCGTGAGCGAATCCAATCCCGAAAATGATGCCGATGTAGTGAGCGAAGAAAACGGAGTGCTAACGGCTTACGAAGCCATGAACCTAAACTTAACCGGTACAAGCCTGGTGATTTTGAGCGCTTGCGAAACGGGATTAGGCGAAGTGAAATCGGGTGAAGGAGTTTACGGACTGCAGCGGGCTTTCCAGGTGGCTGGTGCCGAAACACTCATCATGAGTTTGTGGAAAGTGGATGATGAGGCTACGCAATTATTAATGACCAATTTTTATTTGAACTGGATTAAAACAGGAAATAAACAAGCAGCGTTCAAACAAGCGCAACTCGAACTGATGACCAAATTTCCGGAGCCATATTTTTGGGGCGCGTTTGTGATGGTGGGAATGTAGCGGACTCATAATCGTGATTATGGTTAATCCGTAAAGTTTAGCGTCTAACTCTATGACGTGAATTGCACGAATGATTCACGGATGAATACTAACTTATTAGTCTCCTTAGTGCGAATTCCTTCCTAACATTTCATTAATTTGGAGTCTTTATTCATCAACTCCACATGCGAAAAGTAGTTTGTACCCTGACAATACTGGCCACTCTCTCATTTCAACTGACTGCACAATCATCGAAAGGCACAGTATCAATAACCCTTCAGGATTTATCTGATTTTAAATCCCAGGATGGCAACTGGAGAATTGTGGGCGATGTAACGATTGACCGTAACACAGACATTCACGATAAAGTGCTGGTCAATGCGCCTGCGCCAATCAAGAAACCAAAGAAGGGCAAGCCCACACCCCAACCTGTTTATGTAACAGCACAACCGGTAACTTTTAAGGAGGGTACGGGTGTTCTGCTTAACACGAATGATGATAAGAAAAGAAGTCATTTGATCACCAATTTTGAACATGGCGATATAGAATTAGAGTTGGAGTTGATGGTGCCGAAAGGATC
>JAYUHI010000484.1:0-3252 GCA_043767095.1 Bacteroidota bacterium | reverse complement strand
TTCAATATATCAACACCAACTTTTGAGGCTAGTGGGTGGGCCGATACAACCATAGCAGACTCAGCCAACTTTCCAGTAATCTTTTCTTTTTTGGTTTCACTGGAACATGCAACAATACCAATTGCCGACAGAAGAATAAGAATGCGTTTCATGGAATGGAATTAGGGTTTTAGGCCATAAATGTATTACTTCAAATCCAATAAAGTTATGAGCCTAAGAAAAGAAAAAGCGGCACGCTTAAAGTTAGCCATTCTAGAGGCAACGGTTCGATTGATCGGAAAGAAATCGTTCGATGATGTATTCGTGGATGATATTTGCGCTAAAGTCAAGGTCTCAAAGGTCACGCTATTTAAATATTTTCCACAGAAGGAAGATATCTTGTTATACTATTTCAGAGTGTGGTGCCTGAAGCGTGCTGTGGAACTGAAGACTAAACCAAGAGAAGGTGTACAAGGAATATTTTATGTCTTTGATAAACTGAGTGAGGCGTGTGAAACGAGTCCTGGCATCATCTTAAGTTTTTTTGCTTACCTGATGGATTTGAAGCGAAGCATCAAACCCTTCCCAGTAAAGGTGGAAGAAAAGCGTTTACTCTTCCCAGATCAATCTGATATTTCTACTATTGAAATTCAATCCATTGATCAGATGATTGAAAAATTTGCTTTGGAAGCTATCTTTAAAAAGGAGATAACCAAGACAACCTCCACGCGCGACATCACCAATTTGTTGTGTTCAATTTTTTACGGTGGCGTAGTAACGGCACATATCAATCAATTAACTCCATTAAGTTATTTTTTTAAGAAGAATGTAGAGATGACATTGAAAGGGTTGCAATAGTTTGGATGTAAGACCGTTAAGTTTGGAGATGATAAAAATTACATTTATTATCTCGCTTCTACTGCAATTCAGCTATGGCTTCTCTCAAAGCATTAAGTTTGATGATGTCGCGGAAGGAATGCCTTTAAAGAGGGATAAGGAATATCAAATGTATTGGGCAGGTAGCCTAAGCGCCCAAATTGTTTCCGTTCAGTTCCGCAAAAATGATTTGGTTGTTCATGAAGGTCCTGGTTTTTTGAAGTCAGGAAAGTATCATGTCCGGGTACCAGCTAATTTGAAACTCGACAACTATACACTTCTGGTCGTGGATCCTTCTACACAAGCGGTTTTGCAATCTGATCAGGTTAAGATAAAGCGGAGAATTCCGTTAGTCGTAACAATAGGAGTGGCACTAGGTATTGCTGTTGTAGTATCCTTCATACCTGCTTAATTTGAAGCTGCGTATTTCGGTATTGATGAAATCTTTCTTGATTTGTTACCCTTTCATCCTAACCGTTTTCGTTCCTTGTTTTTCAAACCAACGAACGCGGATTCTGCCCACACCAATTTTCTTGTGGTGCGCATGATTTTTATACCATCCATGATGATAGCGCGGTTTGGAAACCTCTACGACATGGTAGGTTTTGGAGCTACACGAAAGGAGTGATGAGCAAAACAAAAATGCAAACAGAATCTTTCCCATAGGATTTTCAGACTCTAAAATAGTACTTTTATTTCGTCCGAATGAGTCCTAAATTTAGCGGGAGCATCTAATTACGGTTTAAGAGTCTTACAAAGTCTCGAACGCAATTCAACAGTCGGGTTCCGCTGTGTAAAAGACGCTTTGTAATCTCAGTATTCTGCTTACATTAGTCACCTGAAATCTTGCTTAATAATCTTAAACCATCATAAATAATATCAGTATGGATCAGACCCGCAGAACTTTCCTGAAATCATCTTCTACTGCTTTGGCAGGACTTGGACTGGCGACAGTATTGCCGCTTGAAGCATTGGCGAATGCTAAGAAATTAGTTTCAGCCAATGAAAAAATAAATATAGCTGCTATCGGCATCAATGGAATGGGCTGGTCGGATGTGCGCTCGCTGATGAAAATACCGGAAGTGAATGTGGTTGGCCTCTGCGATGTGGATGACAACGTGCTCAACTTTCGCAAATACGAATTAGCCAAAAGCGGCATTCAAACAAAAACATATGGCGACTATCGCAAAATGTTGGAGAACAAGGATATCGATGTTATCGTAATCGGAACGCCCGATCACTGGCATTGTTTACAAATGACAGATGCGTGCTCTGCCGGAAAAGATGTGTATGTGGAAAAGCCTGTAGGAAATTCAATTCAGGAATGCAACGTGATGGTAGCCGCTCAACAAAAATATAACAGGGCTGTTCAGTGTGGCCAGTGGCAGCGCAGTGTTCCTCACTTTGTGGATGCATTAAATTTTATAAAGACAGGTAAGCTCGGCAAAATAAGAACCGTAAAAGCCTGGGCATATCAAGGTTGGATGACTAACATTGAAAACAAACCTGATAGTGCAGCACCTGCCGGAGTGAACTATGACATGTGGCTCGGCCCTGCTACCAAGAGGCCATTCAATCCCAATCGCTTTCACTTTAACTTTCGGTGGTACTGGGATTATGCCGGAGGCTTAATGACAGATTGGGGTGTTCATTTAATTGACTATGCTTTATTAGGTATGGATGCAAAGTTTCCAAAGTCGGCCGTTGCCCTCGGTGGAAAATATGCCTATCCCGATGGCCCACATGAAACTCCCGATACGATGGCTACAGTCTATGAATTTGATGGCTACAATATGATTTGGGAGCAGGCACAAAGTATCAGCAACGGAAACTACGGGCGCAATCATGGCATCAGTTATATCGGCAATAATGGAACTCTTGTCCTTGACCGTGGCGGATGGGAAGTGATCCCCGATGAAAAGAGAATGGAAGAAGTACCGCTTCAGCGACCAAAAGAGAATGGATTGGATTTGCATACGCGCAATTTTATCAGCGCGGTGCAGTCGCGGAAATTAGATACACTTACATGCCCTATCCAGGCCGGTGCACATGTTGCCACCGTTTGCCAGATGGGAAACATATCGTACAAAACCGGCAATAAAGTAACGTGGGATTCGGCTGCTAATAAATTTAAGGAGGCTGCTGCCAA
Organism: Bacteroidota bacterium; assembly: GCA_043767095.1. Lineage (GTDB taxonomy): Bacteria > Bacteroidota > Bacteroidia > Cytophagales > Cyclobacteriaceae > ELB16-189. The sequence continues at coordinate 248 of JAYUHI010000484.1, read as the reverse complement.
CACTCTTATTCAGCCTTCTTATAACAATGGATATAAAGTGCCGGTGATGAGTTAATAATTGAATAGTATTCATTGATCTTTTCGAGCCTGCCTGTCCGGTGCCTGTCCGGTAGGCAGGCTTGATTGTTTTGTGAAAGGCGGAATCTGAGTTGCGAGAAATCTTCCCTCAATTAAACTGTATAAATGTTTGGTAAGATTTCTCCCTACGCCTGCCTTGCCGAAGCGGCTAAGCGCAGGCAGGGTCGAAA
>JAYUHI010000483.1:0-7691 GCA_043767095.1 Bacteroidota bacterium | reverse complement strand
GGTAATCACTATACAGGTCAAGTAGTTTGTTGTTCATGACCTCGAGTTTAAAAAATGTGATCCCTTACAATTTAGCTATTTTTGCGTAAGTCCACTTAAAGAATAAGTCTGCGCTCTTTAAAGACGCATTTTACAGCAGCACCCTTCCCCCAGAAGTAATGGAAGCAGTTGCCGCCAACCTCACCATTCTCAAATCACCCACGGTGATGCGGCAGTTCGATGGCCGGTTGTGGAGCTTCGAAGGTTGTGGCGATAACAGCGGATGTTGTCATGGCTCTTGCACACATGTGTGGAACTATGCGCAAGCCATTCCGCATCTTTTTCCTTCGCTGGAAAGAACACTTCGACATACAGAGTTTTGCGAAGACCAGAATGCCGAAGGGCATCAAACCTTCAGGGCCTCCATGCCCATCCGTCCTTTGAAGCATGAATTTCATGCTGCTGCTGACGGTCAATTGGGTGGCATCATGAAAGTATATCGTGAGTGGCGCATCAGTGGCGACACAGAATGGTTAAAGAAAATGTACCCGATGGTGAAAGTGAGTATGGACTATTGCATTCGCACGTGGGATCCACGAAGCAAAGGCATCATTGAAGAGCCTCATCACAACACCTACGACATTGAGTTCTGGGGGCCCGATGGAATGTGCACCAGTTTTTATCTTGGTGCATTGAATGCGATGACTAAAATGGGAAAGCATCTGAAAAAAGATGTGGCGGTTTACGCCAAACTATTGACTGCTGGGAAAAAATTTACCGAGACTGAATTGTTTGATGGGGAATATTTCTATCAGAAAATCCAGACCACCGGGTTGGATGCCAAGAGTCCCACTGATCCTTCGTTCAAAACTTTTGGCGGGGAATATTCTGCTGAAGCAAAAGCCTTGTTGGAAAAAGAAGGTCCCAAATATCAATACGGCACCGGCTGTTTGTCGGATGGAGTGTTGGGCGGATGGATCGCACGCATGTGCGGACTGGATGAGCCACTGGATATGGAGAAAACAAGAAGCCATCTGATGGCAGTTCATCAATACAATTTAAAAAGGAATCTGAGCGATCATGCCAACCCGCAACGGCCATCTTTTGCCATGGGCGAAGATGGTGGATTGCTTTTATGCTCCTGGCCCAAGGGCGGAAAACTTTCCTTGCCTTTTGTCTATAGCGATGAAGTTTGGACGGGCATTGAATACCAGGTTGCTTCTCACCTGATGCTGATGGGAAAAGTAAATGAAGGTCTCGAAATAGTTCGCACCTGTCGCGACCGTTATGACGGACGATCACGCAATCCTTTTAATGAATATGAATGCGGCCATTGGTATGCCCGTGCACTATCCAGTTACGGCCTTCTTCAAGGCTTGACGGGAGTGCGGTATGATACCGTTGACAAAACTTTGTTCATCGATTCGAAAGTGGGGGACTTTACTAGTTTTATTTCCACAGAAAAAGGATTTGGAACTGTGAGCCTGAAAGACGGCAAGCCATCCATAAAAATTGCTTACGGTAATATTGCCGTTGAAAAAGTTTTGGTTAGTGAAAAGGTGGCTGTCCATAACAAGACATAATTGGATAATTGGTTCTACACGGTTTCGTGGATATTCATAAGTCTTTATTTAATGCTAAATTTTGAACCACAATAGGAACATAGTCACATAGGAGTTTCACATAGTTTAATAAGTTTTCTATGTGTGTATTTTCTATGTGCCTATGATTCTATGTGGTTCAAATCAAAATGAAAGTATTGTTCTCCCACAAAATTCCTAATAGAGCCGATAAAATATTTTTCCTTCAATTTTTTCTATTTGATCCCAAATTTATACCGGAGACTTATTGTGGTAACTAAACTATTCTGCTTCGCATAGTTGAAAGCCATGATGCCTTTAAATCCACCCAGGTATGGTTCTACGATAAAATGTTTACCTAATGGAATGGAGGGGGCAATAAAAAGTCCGGCAAATGATGCGGTTCCGATACGAATGGCACCACCATTGTTTTTCTTAAATCCAAACCCCATGTTTGTTTGAATTCCTAGAGATGGAAATGGCGATGGAAATTGTTGTCCAATCTTCGCCTCTCCAAAAAAACGATCGGTATAACCAACACGGAAATAGAGGGATGGGAAAAAATTCATTTTACGCACTGAAGTGGGAGTGCTATAATTCTGATCGTATTGCTCAGGGAATAATTGAGTCAATGTGCCTGCGTGAAATCCGGCACCAACCCCAAAAAGTTTCCAGTCGTGTTGAATGAATGGATGAATACCCGTCACGGAAACGTCATTCGTTTTTATACCATTAGAGGTTTCCTGGTGAGATCCCCAATATCCGTCAATACCATATTGAAGAATGCCTGTTCGTGACGCCTGCACCCTGGCAAACCCTATCCCGTAATTTTTAAATATATTTTTAAGTTCATCTGTTGACGCAACATTGCCATCACAATCCAGATTCTCAATAGAAAAATCACTTATACCTGAATTTGCTCCAATGCTGAAAACATTGTAGGATACTTTCTTTGTGCTATCCGATCCAATTTTTTCAGGCAGTGTCTGGCTCATCATAATCATTGAGCCTGCAATTAGTCCCAGCGTAGCTACCCGCAGTTTAGGAACCGTTACCGATTTGAATACCTGCCAGCCAATGAAAAGCAGCGTTGGGAACATTACGAGATTGAGCGTTACTACTTCCAACAGCGTCAGCCAACGCGACACCACGAGAAACAACATCGCTATCAAAAGAAAATAAATTAATGATTGCCTGTCGGACACAGGCTGCACGCGGATGAACGGAAGCAACTTCATCTTTTTTTCCCGGTAATAAATAAGTAGGGCAATCGCTGGAATAAGTCCAAGTATCACCAGTTGAACGATTGTTAACTCCGAAGGATTATGAACACCAAATGAATTGGCCCGGAAAAACTCAGTGATGAACCGGATAATTGCATAAAGACCAAAAGAGGCGAGGAAAAGATTTCCGGAAACGGTTAAGTATTTTTTAATCCTCATCAGCAGGAATAGGATAACGATGCAGCCCGTTATTTCGTAAAGGGCTACAGGGTGAATGGGCATTGATAAAAGATCTGAGACAGGAATGATATTGTCGCCAACGTGCTGGTCAAATGCATGAGACGATGATCCGTATTGCACGCCCCAGGGAACAGAAGTTATCGTTCCGTAACAGCAACCCGCTAACAAGCACCCAATCCTTTGTATGGCCATACCCACAGGGGCCGCCCATGCGAAGACGTCCATTACATTGTGATTGAATTTCATGAAGTATTTTGCCAGCAACAAGCCGGGGATACCCAGTAAGATTCCGCCCAGCACACTTCGCCCAGGAGAATGATCGAGCGATTTGAATTGCAAGACCTGCTGCCAGTCATCACTTGAAAATTTTATTACCTGCGTACCCACCATGAAAAACAAAAATGAGGTGGTGATTACCAGTAGCCAGGGAACAGTGGGGAATTTTCGTCTCCTGCCTTCATAAATAAGAATAATCAGGCCGGTAAGAAAAGCGATGAAGTAAAACAGAGCGTAGAACTGGCCCCCGTTGCGTAGTTCGATGGTGAATAAGGTGTTCATGTTCGTGAGTTTGTATTATACAAATCTTGCTTTTATTTGGGTTAAACCGGTTGCGAAATATCAGTATTGACAGTTTTTTTTTAGGATTTTTTGCAAATCATCCCTCTGCAATTTCTTGTGCGGGGAAGGATGTCTTGGGTTGCCATGTTAAGGAAGCACGTTGATTATTTTAAGACCAAAAAACGAAGGGCAACAGGCTAAGAATAGGCTTAAAATGAACGTTTTCGGCCTATTTTAAGGTAGTGTTGGTTGGTAATTATTTAATCCTATTTTTGCGCAAAATTTAAAAGGGCACTATGTATTGGACACTCGAACTGGCATCTTATCTCGAAGATGCCCCCTGGCCTGCTACCAAAGACGAATTGATTGATTATGCCATCCGCACAGGCGCCCCGCTCGAGGTGGTTGAGAACCTTCAGGAGTTGGAAGATGACGGCCAGCCGTACGAAAGCATTGAAGAAATATGGCCCGATTATCCCACCAAAGAGGATTTCTTTTTCAATGAAGACGAGTATTAGTTGATGGTTGTTAGTTCTTTGTTGTTGGTAATTGAAATTTTCCAATAACTATCAACCAACAACTATCAACTTATTTGCCAAAAGTGCTTCTGCAATAATCAAATCTTCTGCCGTAGTAATCTTTATATTGTCATAGCTCCCTTCGAACAGGGAGATAACATGACCAGCCCGCTCGGCCACGCTGGCATCATCAGTTAAACTGGCATCTTCTTTTATTTGATAGGCATTCTTGATGAGTTGAAGGTCAAAAGTTTGTGGTGTTTGAATAATTCTGAACTTAGAACGATCCATGGCTTTGGTGTTATCCTGATCGGTCATGCGGATGGATTCTTTTAACCGCACGGCTGCTACTGCCGTTTTATGGACAGCCGCCAATCGAAAGGATGCTCCAATAATATCAGGACTAACCAAAGGCCTCACACCATCGTGAATGGCAACCAAACCCCCTCCTTCAATTTTATCAAGTCCATTCTGTACTGATTGAAACCGTGTGTCACCACCTTTTTGCAGGACTACTTTTTTATTGAAGTCATATTTTTTGGTGATGTGGCTCCAAGTTTCAAAATCATCTTCCGGTAGAACAAGAACGATGTTGATGTTTTCTGAATAGCGATAGAAAGCTTCTACCGTGTAAAGTAAAACAGGCTTACCATTTAACTCAATGAATTGTTTAGGTACACTGCTTTTGATGCGGGTACCTTTTCCACCGGCAACAATGAGGGCGTGTTCAGTTGCGTTCAAGGTCAATCAGGATTTTATCAAGGTCAATCTTTTTTGCTCATACACATTTATGGTTCTACACGGATTTTTGTGGATCTTCATAAGTCTTTATTTAATGCTAAATTTTGAACCACAATAGGAACATAGTCACATAGGAGTTTCACATAGTTTAATAAGTTTTCTATGTGTGCATTTTCTATGTGCCTATGATTCTATGTGGTTCAAAACAATAGAAAGTATTGTTCGCCACAAAATTCCTGGTAGAGCCACATTTATTAACTTTACAAAAATACTCAAATCATGGGATTGATTAGAATTCTGTTAATGGCTTTCAATGTGGGAGTTGTAGCCCTTTTGATTTACCGGTTGCTCCAGGTTTATCAAACTCAAATGGAGCCTTCGCGCAAGAGGGTAATCATCATAACTGGAATTATTTTACTCTTGCTCCCGGTAACGATGCTGATGCGGTTTATTCCTGTAACGTTTCTCTATTTTTTGATTTACCCGCTGGGGATTGCTTTGTTTTTGTATATCACCTGGGATAACAGGACGTAAAAATTTGGGATTTTCGGGCGATTGCGCAGCCTTAGCCACCGTATAGTCGTAACGTCCCCCTTGGATAAAGATTATAGTCTTCCTATCATTCCTGCCAATTATTTTCAGAATACTCAGGTTCAGGTATTTGCAAAATCCGGTTATTGGCCTATATTGTACCCGTTAGTTCGCCTTTAATCTAAAAAACTGTGTTGAAATCCTATGTACTGCTTGCCGGTTTCATAGTCGTTACCGCAAGTTCCCAGGCTCAAACTATTGAAAACCTGAATACCATTTTTGATGGGGATAAAGTTATTGTGACGTATAGCCTCACATACGCTGATGCCAGCCAAAAATTTAAAGTTGCCCTTTACAGTTCCCACGATAATTATAATCAGCCCATCTTAGTTACTGGCGATGCCGGTGAAAATGTATTGCCCGGAAAGGTAAAACGGGCAGTGTGGGATGCGAAGAGCGCATTGCCAGCCGATTTTGATGGAGACATACGTATTAAAATTAAAACCTCGAGGGTGGCGGCACCCAAATTGACTTTTGAACCGCTCGCCCTTCAAACATACAAACGTGGCCGCACCATTTCCATGAAGTGGACAGGCGGCTACTCAACAGATAAAATCCATATTGAACTCTATAAGGATAACAAGGTCAATCTTCTTGTAGTTGACCAAATTGATAACACTACTTCCTATGAATGGAAAATGCCCAAGAGCGTAAAAGGCCGAAACTACACCTTGCATATTTCAAATGCGGCCAAACCCAATGAACTGGCCGAAAGCGCGGCTTTTAGGGTAAAACCCAGAACTCCATTTATTATTAAGGCTCTTCCTTTTGTTGTTGTTGGCGGAGCGGTTTATTTCTTCACGGGATCGGATGGTGGAGAGCCACCAGGTGGAGGGGATGGGCTTTTGCCTGGGCCATTGAAACCGAATTAAATACGAATGGAGGCTGACTAATTTTACCGGGTGTATTTCTCCGCTTAGTCTCCCGACACGGGAACTCTGCGGAATGTGCGGAAGTAGAAATCGCAGGGCCCCTAGGCGGAGACTGGGAGGAAGGAGAAGTATAGTTACTCACATTTAACACCAATGAGATATTTATTCACTTGGGTTTTTCTTTTGGCAATGGGGCAAACATTTGCCCAGTGGACAACGACTTCACTATCTCAGGCGCTTGAGGCACAGATTCATAATGATTTGCTTATAGCACCAGAACCAGATTAATATGAAAAAGCACCTTTTCATTATCCCCTTTTTCTTTTTGGCCTTTGCTGTTGCGGCACAAATTCCGCCTGCCCCGGTAGCTTTGGCAGCAACTTCCATAACATCAACATCATTTCAAGCCAATTGGTCGGCCAGCAGTGGGGCTACCCAATATTATATTGATTTTTCAACATCCAGTACTTTCGATTCTTTTCTTTATGAAAACCTTATAATAACAAACACCTTTTACGTAAGGAACGGGCTTTCACCCAGCATAACCTATTATTACCGTGTCAGGGCATACAACATTGCAGGGACATCGGCCAGTTCCAATACCATTTCTGTGCTTACGGCTCCGCCCATACCAGTTGCATCAGCGGCAACTTCCATAACACAAACTTCATTCAATGCCAATTGGGTTACCTCTTTAGGGGCTACCGGCTATTATTTGGATGTTTCCACCTCATCCTTCTTTTCAAGTTTTGTTAGTGGTTATGAAAATCTTGATGTGGGCAATGTCACAACCAAAGCGGTGAACACAAACCTAACCGCAGGCACCACTTATTATTACCAGGTAAGGGCATACAATGGTTCAGGGACATCGGGCAATTCTTCGGCAATAACATTCCCTACAATTCCTGCCGCTCCAGTAGCAACTGCTGCAACTTCCGTAACCCAAACAGCCTTTACTGGCAACTGGGTTGCAAGCAATGGTGCTACCGACTCCCGTTTTGATTTATCTACTTCTAGCGATTTTAGCACTTTTGTTGTTGAAAACGGTTCTTCTACTGGTGGAACCTCTGGAACCACATATGAAACCATCTATGGCTACGGATCTCTTTCACCCGGCACAACCTATTATTATCGTGTTAGGGCACTCAACGCTTCTGGATCATCGCCCAATTCCAATGTCATTTCTGTATTGACAGTACCCCCAACTCCTGTTGCTTCTGCGGCTACTTCCATAACCCAAACTTCATTCAATGCCAATTGGGGCGTCTCTACATCGGCAACGGGCTATTTTTTGGATGTGTCCACCTCAGCCATTTTTTCAAGCTATGTTTCCGGGTATGAAAATCTTGATGTGAGCAATGTGACAACTAAAGCGGTGAACACTAATTT
>JAYUHI010000482.1:0-7701 GCA_043767095.1 Bacteroidota bacterium | reverse complement strand
CCCGCCTAATCTCGCCACGAAAATACGCACTCACGTTGCCGGCAAGCCACAAATTTCCCGCGGAGAGTTTCACCAAAATGACAAAGATCCGTGTACGCGGACAAAGAAAAAGTATGAATATTTAACTTTTCAAAAGTTTCACTTTCGGACAACTTTTTATATCTTTGTTCCGTGGACAAAAAGCATAAGCATAGGACGATCATTTTCTATAAGAGCTACTTTGACGAATTCTTCAAAAAACAACGGGACAAGGTAAAAGATAAAATTATCTGGACTTTTGACTTAGTTGAAGAACTTCAAAGAGTTCCTGAGACATATCTCAAACATCTTGAGAATACGGACGGACTTTTTGAAATCCGAGTTCAACAAGGCAGTGATATATTTCGAATATTCTGCTTTTTCGACCAAGGACAATTGGTTGTTTTAACTAATGGATTTCAAAAGAAAACTCAAAAGACACCTAAGAAAGAAATTGAGAAAGCACTTAAAATAAAGGATGAATATGAAAACGAAAAAAAATAATTTGGTGACTCTTGATCAGTTCAAAGAGAAACATTATGGTAAACAAGGGACTGCAAAGCGGGACAGACTTGAAGCAGGTTACGAAAATTTCAAAATCGGTGTAATGATTTATGAAGCTCGACTTGAAAAGGGTTTGACACAAGAAGAACTTGCCGACAAAGTTGGAACGACAAAATCTTATATTTCAAAAATTGAGAACAATATTAAAGAGGCTCGTATATCGACACTACAAAAAATTATTGAACTTGGACTCGGTGGACATTTAGAACTTTCAATTAAACTCTGACCAGTGACAATATTTAATCATTAGGTGGACGATGTGGCCAGCCGGCAACAATGTGCATATTTCATTTGGCTGGTTCGGTGTTGCATTGCAGTTTTAGTTTCATAATTTCGTTCACACGTGGGACAAATTAGTTTCCCTCTCTGGTCGTAGCGTCTCGCTACGACCCCCACAAAATTCATCACTCCCCACAAAATTCATCTTAAATGCCCCCCTCACCAAAATTCATCTTAAATTACTTGGTCTTAGCGAGACGCTAAGACCAGAGATGGATTAAGTATTAACATGGCACAAGTGAACCACCGCGCAAATTCCATCTCACAACACTTGCGCCAAAAGTGGGATAAGGCTACATATAGTCAATCCTGATTTGAAATCCGGGCTTTGATGAAATATACTCTCACTCAGCTAACCAATTTCCTTCATACGTTTGTGCATGATCCCCATACTCCAAAATAAATGTCCGCGTTGTGCAAAAGGTAAAGTCTTTAAGCATTCTGCCATAAACTTGTACCGGTTCATGGAGATGAACCATTACTGCCCCGTGTGTGATGCATCCTTTGAGCCGGAGCCTGGATTTTATTTTGGGGCAATGTTTATCAGCTATGCATTTAGCGTGGTGATTATTTTCTTTACCTGGCTCGTGCTTTGGCTCCTCCTTCAGCCTTCAACTATGGTTTACGTTTATTCATCCCTGGGAACTGTGCTGTTGGCCACTCCCTTTTCTTACCGGTACGCACGCCTCATCTGGCTTTATTGGTTTGGTGGGCATACCCGTGAGTAAAAGCCTGCCCCGTCCTACCTGCCTCCAGGACGGGCAGGCTTGCCTTAACGCTTTTTGCTAACTTTCCCTCTGCATATGAGAGGCAAGGCAATGATATCTTTTATTTTGGCTGCGGTGCTTTTGACGCTCAGCGTCTATTTGAGAAATCAATATGTTTCGCCTGAGCCGTGGGCCATAGTTGCCAATATCAATCAGCTCGTTGAACGTGAGCTCGGCCGGTTACAAACTGAAGCGAACTTAATTCAGGAGGCTATTTCCAAAAACCAGGAATGGCCATCGGTTAAGAATGCTTTTTTTCTATACGACTCAACCGGCATCATTCAATGGAATACACACCAGTATTTTCCTGAGCCTTCCGGCTTTGCTCCCGACACAGTTGTTCATGTTCGTAACGGGTCCGCACATTTCCTTTTAAAGCAGTTTTTACTCCCCGATCAAAAATATTTAATCGGTTACCTGCCGTTGCAGAGCAGCTTCCCAATCCAAAACCAATACCTCACCTCCAACCTGAACAAAAATATATTTCAAGTGCCAGGTGTTTCACTCACCCTGTCGGGCAATGTTTATCCTGTGAAGTTTCAAGATAGAGATTTGTTTGTCGTATCGATTAATTCAACCCTCACCATTGAAAGGCAATTTGGTGGGTGGAGTTGGATAATCTTTTCATTTGGGATTTCCCTTTTATTTTACGCTGGATGGATTGTAGTTAGTCATCTTCTGGTTTCAAATCGAAGGGAAATAGCTGCAGTTTTAGTCTTCCTGATTTTATTGGCTGTGCGCGCATTGATGGTGTATGGTCAATTCCCCGGCACCGGAAATGAATGGGCCGTCTTTGATCCCAGGCAATTTGCTGCTTCGCGTTTCAACGATTCGATTGGAAACCTGTTCTTGAATACAGTAGCTTTTTTGATCGCATCCCTGGCGGCTTACTTTTTTTTGAGAGGGCAAAAATTTATTAAGTGGAGGAGCGCATCTCGGTTCACCAAAACAATCATCGTTTCCTTTTTCCTGATTTTATGTTTTGCCACACAATTGATTCCCTTTCTTTACCTGGAAACCATTTATCATAACTCTTCCATTAGCCCCGACATAACCGGGCCTTTGGATTTTGAGAGTGTGCGCTGGTTTGCTTTGGCTTGCGTGGTGTTAAGCAGCATCACGGGATTTTATTTCTTCTTTACCTTCTTTAGAATTTCTATCCGGATAACACAGTCGCATGCGATTGTTTTCTTCACCGCCATGGTTATTGCTGCCTTTACTGTTTTTTTATATCACCTGCTCTCCGATAGAAATTATGAAATACCCTTAGCGCTTACCGCTCTCAACCTGGTTTTACTTTTTTACAGTTCAGTAAGTCATCAATTGAAATTCATCTCTTCCCGGACTTTCTCTTTGATATTATTGGCTCTTGTAGTTTTCTGCGTTCAGGCTGCCCTGGCCATTCGAATGTTGAGTATAGAGGCACAGCGCGAGAAGATGTTCAAATTCGGGAACTCTTTTCTGGTTGAGCGCGATATTCTGGGTGAATATTTATTGGATCAAACCATTGCCAAAGTTGAAGCCGATGATTTCATCCGGCAACAAGTTCTTAATCCTTTCGCTAGTTTAAATTCCATATCTCAAAAAATCACCCGCGTCCATCTCAGTTCTTATTTTGACCGGTACGACACTCGATTGTATCTCTTTGATAACAGGGGAAAACCAGTTGGTGATGAAACCCTTCAGGATTTGCCTTCACTGATGAAAGATTTTGTGCCGTTGGCCCAGACCACCGGTTACCGGGGTATCTATTTTATTGATAATCCCGACCCTGCTAACACGCAAAATGGGAATCAGTTTTTGAAAAGGTATATGGCCGTTATACCCATTAAGTTTCATGTGACGGCCTATATCGTTTTGGATTTGACACTCAGGCAAATTCTTCCGGTAACGGTATTTCCCAAGTTGCTTTTAGATAGCCGGTTTAGTGATTACGCAAGCAGCAGCGAATATAGTTTCGCGATTTTTGATAAAGGCAAGATGATCAATTCGGCAGGGGAATTCACATACCAGACCAGCAGTTTAATTCAACACATCACAAACCCCGAATGGTATCAAGCAGGAATTTACAGAGATGATTTTTTTCACGTTGGCATGGAAGGCCCGAATGGGCAAGTGGCCATTGTTTCAACTTCTAAGTATTCAAACTTTACCGTGCTGACCAATTTTGCATTTTACTTTTTGATTGGGTTGGCTGTGGTGATGTTGGCCTTTGTTTTAGTAAATGTCAGAACGCTGAGCCGGATATCGCTTACCTATTCCGATCGCATCCAACTCTACGTGTACTTAGCGCTGGTGCTTCCCTTGCTGGTGATAGCCATAACCATTCTAAGAATTAATTCAAGGGCCGACACCCAACGTCTGGAAGTGGAGAATGCTGCCAAGGCTGAGCGAATGGCTAACAGCATCGCTTCACTTTTGTCTGATTCTCCTGGAAATTTGCAACAAGAATTAGCCCGTCAGGCCCTGGCGGCCGGAGTGGATGCAACGGTTTATTTAAAGAGTGGAGTGATGCTCGCCTCCAGCCAGCCATCCATTTTTTCCAATCAGTTGGTTTCTAAGTTTATTAATCCAGCGGCCTTATCAGAAATTTCGGCCGGAAACTTTTTGTTTGCCCTAGATGATGAAGTGGGGAAACTAAAGTTCAGGAATACTTATGCGGCTGTTCGCTCTCCATCAACCGGTGAGGTGCTGGCCATTTTGAGTTTGCCATTTTTTGAGTCGCAGGCGTCAACGGAAAAGAATCAAATTAATTTGATCGCGAATATCTTGACGGTTCTGGTTGCGGTGTTTTTATTTTTTTACGTTTTGTCTTTTATTGCTTTGAACTGGCTCACGTCTCCCTTGAGGGTTATTGCGGCAACTTTTCAACGAACTACTTTTTCAGGAACCAACCGGAAGTTGATTTGGAATTCTAAAGATGAAGTGGGCTCGATGGTTAAGGAGTACAACAAGATGGTTGATAACCTGGAAAAAAGCCGGGCGGAATTAGAGAAACGCCAGCGTGAAGCGGCCTGGCGCGAAATGGCAAGGCAAGTGGCGCATGAAATTAAAAACCCACTCACGCCTATTAAGTTAACGTTGCAGCAAATGGAAAATTCGTTGAAGCAGGGGCAAGCTGAACCTGAAAAGTCCATTCAATCGATAAAATCGGTGCTGCACCAGGTGGATATTTTGAATGACATTGCTTCTTCTTTTTCAGCGTTTGCGCAAATGCCGGAATTGAAATTGGAGCCGCTTAATGTCAATGATTTGTTGCAGGGGAGCGTTGATTTGTTTTCTGATTTCAGCGAGGGAAAGGTAATGTTTGAAAACAATGGCCAGCTTATTATGGCTACGGCCGATCGGAAACTTTTCTCGCGCATTTTCTCGAACATCATTTTAAATGCTTTGCAATCGCGCAAAGAAAATCAAACCGGCAGGGTTGATATTCAGATAAAAGTTCATAAAGAAAATTGCGTCATTTCCTTTTCCGACAATGGCAAAGGCATGACTCTTGAAGTAATGGATAAAATATTCATTCCTTATTTCAGCACGAAAGAAACAGGTTCTGGCCTTGGCCTGGCCATTGCCCGGCAAGGAATTGAACAGGCGGGTGGAAAGATTTGGTGTGAATCAAAACCGGGCGTGGGATCGCAATTTTATATTTCGCTGCCATCTCTGCCAATTGCGGCAACACAATTGAAGTGACCTGGAGTTAGATGGGGGGGATAATATGGCCGATCTCGTTATCCCGCAAAAAAAAACCACCGGATTGGTGGTTTCTTATATTGTTCAAATAAACTCATAATATCATAAATGGGTGTCTTGTGCACCATAATCCTTAAGTGTTTTGGCAGTAATCTGGGAAGTAGCGGCCAATACCCTTTCCACCCACGCTAATAACAAAGCGGAAACAATAAACACGAGGTGGATAATGATTTCATACCTCAACGCTTCAAGATTCTCTGAAGTCTTAGTTTCTGAGTGTATATCAATAAATGTTTTCAGAAGGTGAACCCCGGAAATGGAAGCCAGGGAGGTGGCGAGTTTTATTTTCAATTGTGCTGCATCCAAATGGTCGAGCCAATGCGGCCTGTCTTCCTGTTCACTAAAATCAATCTTACTGGTGAATATGGAGTATCCGCCAATAATTACAATGATCAACAGGTTTAACACCATGGATACATCAATCAGGCCCAATATCATCAGCATCGAAGCCACTTCACTCAATTCCTGAATATGAATGGCCAAATGATAAAGTTCTTCGAAAAATTTAAACAAGTAGAGGCCAGAGCCGGCAACAAGACCCAGATACATTGGGGCCTGAATCCACCTGGACGCGAAAATCAGCCATTCGGTAATATTTTCAAAGAAAGAGGCAACTGGATTTTTGACCATAGGTTTTAGGGTTTATGTTTGGTAATGTTCTCAATAAGCCTATCGGGGCAATGCTGTAAAAATATAAAAATTATTGAAACATGAAGCGTGTGTCTCCAATGTTCGGTTCAACCGGCCCATCCATTAATGGCTATGGCTGTTGTGATATCCTGCATTTTAGCCGACTATCCCATCGAATAATAAAGCACACAAAGTCATGCTGGTTGGTTATTTAAAAAGGCTTATTTTTCCACAACCTAACCAAACCTAAATTACCAATAACATGAATGATCAAAACCATAAAAGACTTTTTTACGGTAGTTGTTTTGCCTTAATCACCACTGCCTTTTCTTTCAGTATACGAGCAGGTATTCTGACGCAACTGGGAGATACTTTTGGCCTTACAGCAACGCAGCTTGGGTTTATTAACCAGATGTGGTTCTTAGGGTTCCCGATTTCCATGGTGCTGGGGGGCATATTTTACAGTACAATCGGGCCCAAGCGGATCATGATTTTTGCTTTTTTTGCCCATACGGTTGGCATTCTCCTCACTATTTTCTCCGGTGGATATGTTGGTCTGTTGATCTCAACATTGCTGATTGGACTTGGTAATGGATGTACGGAAGCGGCTTGCAACCCAATGATTGCCAGCAGCTATAGCGGGAAGATGATGAATACGTTGCTCAACCGGTTTCACATGTGGTTCCCAGGAGGCATTGTTTTAGGAAGTTTAGTATCGCTGGCCATGACCAAAATGAACATGGGTTGGGAGGCGCAAATATGGATAATCCTGATTCCTACCGTGATCTATGCATACCTGTTCTACGGACAAACATTTCCGGAACCAAAAAAGGAAGCTGCTTCACTAACAGCAAACCTTAAAGCAATGGCCACACCTCTTTTCATTTTCATGTGTGCCTGCATGACACTTACAGCAATTTCAGAGTTTGGCCCAACACAGTGGGCGCAGTTGGTTTTGTCAAAGAGTGGGGCAGAGCCAATGGTGATCCTGGCGCTAATAACCGGCTTGATGGCGTTTGGAAGATATTTCGGAGGAGAGTTTGTTCATAAGTTTGATCAAACCGGTGTTCTGCTGGGCTCAGCCATTTTCACCGCCCTTGGAATATTTCTGTTCAGCACACAGACGGGTGCGATGGCTTATGTTGCTGCTATCTTTTTTGCCATCGGAGTCTGCTATTTCTGGCCCAACATGATTGGTTTTGTGGCGGAAAAAATACCATTAAGTGGTGCCATAGGGATGTCGATTGTGGGTGCCTTTGGCATGTTTTCCACATCCATCTTTCAACCGATCATTGGCGGTTGGATTGACAGTGCGAAGGATACAGCTACATCATCGGGGCTGACTGGCGATGCATTGGAACTGGCGGCTGGTCAGGCAACGCTTCAAACAATGATCACATTTCCTTTAATCCTGATTGTATTATTTACCATTTTACTTTTCTGGGTACGAAAGATAAAGGCCAGTTCACCAACTACCTGAAAAAAAAATCGAAAACTTGAACCCGTGGTCTGTGGCTTCCCAGACCAATATGAAGGTTTCGGTCTGTGGGACACAGACCGGTGTAAAAACTTGAACTCCCTAAACCTCCAGGGTTTTTAACCCACATTGCAGCTTTTTGACACCGAACGAGAAATTTCAATTTTTTTTCGGCTAAAAATTCATCACTAGCCCGTACCCCCCTACGGGAGAATA
>JAYUHI010000481.1:0-7709 GCA_043767095.1 Bacteroidota bacterium | reverse complement strand
ATGAAGGGCTGCCGTGGTTTGAGACGCCCCGGCCTCACCTCCGGCTAATTTGCCGCTCCTGCAAGCATCGGTAATCAATATCACACGGGCTTTGTTTGTTACGACCAACGTCTCCAAATAATCCTGTAAGTCAGACAGTTTTACCGTTCCTCCAACTTGATAGCCTGCCCGCGGACTATCATGCGCCAGCAAAAATCCCCTTTGCCTGACGGTTTTCGTTTCTATGTCCCCATGCCCGGAAAAATAAATAATGATCTTATCATTCGGTTTAGACACCTCAATGAGTTCGTCCAGGGCGCTATAAATCTGCGCGGCTGTGGCTTCATCATTCAATAACAACTTAACATCTGTGCTATCAATATTTCCAATAGCGTTTGAAAGAATGAAGTTATAAAACTCCATGGCATCATCATCGGCATATTGCAGTTGCAATCCTTTGGGAAGTTCTTTGTAATCGGAAATGCCGATGATCAGCGCGCGGTTTTTGTTTTGCGAAAATGACCAGGTTGTAATGGCCATCATCAGCAACAGCAGGGTTCTTTTCATGGCTCAAGATTTTTGATTCGGGTAACGAATGTCGTCAATTTTTCTGTCTTATTTATCGGGTCTTCTTCCCTGTTAGCAATACAACTTTTGTCTCACGAACGGCAATTTTAGGCAGGCTTTCTTCATTCTCGCTTACGAATTGTTCAACTTCTGGCTTGTACAATTTCACCATGCTTCTTAATAACCATGAAATGGCTTTCGTAATAAGGATTGGTTTTTCTTTTTTTAACCAATTGATGATTTGAAAGGCAGTTGCGGCAAGTTCAGTATCGTGAACTTTACGCACAGGCGAACAGAGCAAAACCATCGATGCCCTTCGTTTATTAATGTTTTTGCTTTTAGAAAAGTTATCCAGAATTTTCTTCCAGGTTCTGAAGTTAACCGGAATTTCAGTGACGGTATATTGACCGGTGCAAACCGAATCCACTTCCGCCCAACCTTCCAGGTGATTGAGCCAGGAGTCAAAAACTTTTGGATCGAATTTTCTCTGCTCTTTGTTGGAAGCATCCAATAAAATTCCGGCCATTATTTTTTCGGTGGACGAGACTCCTTGAATTAAACTGGAAAGTAGTTTTTCAAATTCTTTGGAGGATAACTGTCGATGGTCTTTCGTCCATTCTTTGGCAATAATTCTCAGCGTTGGGGCATTGATGGGATAGCGTGGATGGGAGTTTCCTAAATAGGAATCAGAAAAGGTATGCTCATTAGGCTGGCCTGAAAGATTTTTGATCAGGGTTAGGATTTCTTTGTGGTATGGATTTGAGATTTTCATTTCTTTACTCTAAGTCGTCTGACGGCTTGGAGCCGTCTGACGACTCAAATCGCTGGAGTCATCTAAAGGCTTGGAGCCGTCTGACGACTAATCATTGTAAAGCAAACGCTAAATACTTATCCCCTGATTTCGTTCCCATCTTTCCCCCTCCGCACGCAATCACCACGATTTGTTTTCCGCCCACTTCAAAAACAGCTGGCGTTGCATAACCACCGGCAGGCAAATCCACCTCCCATAAAATCTTGCCATTACTTTTGTCAATTGCCCTGAATTTCTCGTCCCGCGTGGCGGCAATAAAAATGATTCCACCTGCCGTTACCACGGGCCCTCCATAATTTTCTGTTCCGGTTGCAGGAATTCCTTTCGCTTTTAATTCTTTGAATTCACCGAGCGGAACCAGCCACTTAATTTCTCCTGCATTCAGGTCGATGGCCGTTAATGTTCCCCACGGTGGACTCACCATGGGGTAGCCTTCGGGTGTGAGCATGCGGTTATAACCGGTGTTGGAATAATAAATATCGGGGCTTCGTTCAAAGCTGCCCCTTTCTGCCTGCTTTATTTTCTCCTCCAGAGAAAGCAAATAGCGGGCAATGGCGTTGCGTTCTTCGGTAGACAAGTTAGAAAAGGCCGGCATGGCACGCTGACCTTTGGATAGAAAATCGGTGAGGGAATTTTCATTAAACTTTTTACTGACATTCTCCAGAGTGGGGCCAAGCCGGTTTCCTTTTTTATTAAACCCATGACAACTGGTGCAATTCGTTCGGTACGAAGAAAGTCCCAGTGAAGTTTTTTCATCGAGCCGCACGTCAACCATCTGTAAGTTCCAGGGCATTTCGTTTCCGTTCACATATAAAATTCCGGAGGCCGGATCGAATGACGGGCCGCCCCATTCGGCACCACCATCAAAACCGGGAAAGACAATCGTGCCCTCTTTGGAAGGAGGAATATTAGACACTCCATATTTTAATCCCTTGATTTTTTCTTTTACATAGGATTCAATTTCGGGAGTAATGTTGTTGATTATCGAATCACTGAAAACCTGACGGGAGAAAGGCGGAGGTTTAACGGGGAATGGTTGTGTGGGCCACGCTTCTTCGCCATCCAGATCGGAAGCAGGGGCTGGCCGCTCCTCCACATCAAACAACGGCTTTCCGGTTTCGCGGTCGAATACAAACACTACCCCTTGCTTCGTCACTTGAGCTACTGCATCCACCTTTTTTCCATCGCGCATCAGCGTTACCAGAGTTGGAGTTGTGGGCAGGTCGCGATCCCAGATATCGTGGTGCGTAGTTTGAAAGTGCCATTTCCTTTCGCCTGTTGCTGCATTCAACGCAAGCACGCAATTCGCAAAAAGATTTTGTCCCTTTCTGTTTCCCCCATAAAAATCGAACGAGGCTGAACCTGTTCCACAAAACACAAGCCCTCGCTTGTGATCCACAGTCATGCCGCTCCAGGAATTGGCGCCACCAATTCGTTGCCATGCATCTTCTGGCCAAGTGTCATAACCAAACTCTCCGGGTTTAGGAATGGTATTGAAAGTCCAGACTAATTTTCCAGTGATTACATCAAACGCTCGAATATATCCGGGCGCAGCCACAGGACCTTCGTGAACGCGCGAGCCCATGATGATCAGGTTTTTATAAATCACACCGGGGGTGTTGGAAAGAACCATAAGCTTTTGAGCACGTTCCCCCAACCCTTCTTTCAAACTCACTCGCCCGCTATCTCCAAAAGATAAAATCTGAATTCCGGTTGCGGCATCAAGGGCGTAGAGGTGCTCGCCAAATGTGAAGAGTATTCGTTTATCTTTTCCGTTTGCCCAATAGGTAACGCCACGGTTCACACCTAAAGAAGAACTGGCCGAAGGCGGAGTGAACTTCCAGATTTCTTTTCCGGTTGATGCTTCAAGGGCAAATGGTTTCAGCGAAGGCGATGTTCCATAAAGCACCCCCTCCACAACAATTGGGTTGCATTGAATTTGCGTTCGATTGTTCACCGTGTCGGCATCACCACTGGAATATGTCCAGGCCAATCTTAAGTCTTTAATATTCGAAGTATTGACCTCATCCAGCCATGAATATTGGATGCCATCTGCCGTGCCACCTTTTATTTCCCAACCGGAATAGGATTTTTTGTTTTGGGTACAAGCCAGAAAGGACAGGCTAAGAATAATGAAGAGAAGTCGCATTGATTTTTTTACGGAAACTCCATATTTAAACAATAGAATGCAACAGGTGCTCAGTCCATTTTGCTTTGTTCCATCTAAGAATAGGATTGTGCATCCCTCCTTATGATGAGCCTCTGACATGCAGCTTCAAAGGTAAAAGTGAAAAAATGAGTAGCAGGCGCAGATAAATAATCCAGGTTCACTTAAGCAGGTAAGGCTATACAATTTTATTTTTGGCGCCTTAACATTTGTTTGGTTTGATAAACCAGTATATTCGTACCCATGTTTAACCCTAAACCGCTTTAATCTATGAAAATGAAAAGTTTATTAACCTATTTAACCGCTTTCGGATTGATAGTTATGCTTTCCTGCGAAGTGGATGAGCCAATGAGTAATGATCAGGTTTCGGATG
This sequence comes from Bacteroidota bacterium, assembly GCA_043767095.1. Lineage (GTDB taxonomy): Bacteria > Bacteroidota > Bacteroidia > Cytophagales > Cyclobacteriaceae > ELB16-189. The sequence continues at coordinate 3,812 of JAYUHI010000481.1, read as the reverse complement.
CCACACTATCGCAGATCAGCCGCCTTGGATTTAGCACCCAAAATGTGATACGGGCTGATGGTGGCTACATTGTGGAAGGTGATATTTTCTTACGACCACAAGATCTTACTTCTACTCCTGCTTCTCAGACCTTGCGCATTGCGGAAGTGGAGCAGTACCGTACAACCAATCTTGTAACCGGTTTACCAAGGAACATCACCGTAAGCAGCAGCGGCAGTGTTAATGCTAATGTTTCTGCTGGTATTGACGCAGCCATTGCACGATACAATGCAGAAAATCTTCAAATTACTATGGAACGTGTTGCAAGTGGAGGAAATATCAATGTTAGAATTGTGAATGGCGGGGGTTATATAGCCTCAGCTGGTTTTCCGAGCGGAGGTGATCCCTATAATACCGTTAAATTCAATAAGCAATATCAGAACTACAGTTTGGGTTTTGTAACAACTGTTATGGCACACGAAATAGGCCATTGCGTTGGTTTCCGCCATACAGATTATATGGATAGAAGTTTCAGTTGCGGTGGAAGTCCCAGCAATGAAGGAGCATCTACAGTTGGCGCTATCCACATCCCAGGAACTCCAGAAGGCCCAGATTCAGCCTCCTGGATGCTGGCCTGCTTGAGCAGTACTACAAACCGCCCTTTCAACAATAATGACAAGACAGCTTTAAATTATATTTATTGATCATAAGATAATATTTCAACAAAAAAATGCTCCAGCCTAAGGCTGGAGCATTTTTTTTATAATACAATCAACCTCTTAATAAATATTCTTCCGTCTTGCCGTTGCACCCGCAACAGGTAAGTACCTCCAACCAAATCGGTAGTGTCGATTGTTTTAGTCGGCCCTGAATCCCTTGCCTGCCTCACCACCCCTCCGTGCATATCAAATAATTGAATGGAGGCAACATCTTCATCATTTACCACGATGTTTAGCTCTTGTCCCTGAAAAACAGGGTTGGGATAAACAAAGAGGTCTTGATTGCGCACGTAAAAAATTTCTACTTCCGAACTGTAAATTGAAGAGAGCAAATCGGTGGTCAGTTTAACGCGATAGGTTTGTATGCCGGGAATGGGTGATTCATCGGTCATTGTGAAATTCTTTTGGGATAAAGGAGTGATAGTTTGAACGGTTTCGAATGTGCCGTTGACGAGCCGTTCTAATGTAGCCGATTGTAATTTATAAGTAGTGCCCAGTGTTACATTGAAAGCAGCATCGTCAGTTACTAAGTATTTCTCTGGCAAAAAGCTAATGAAGTAACATCCGGTTCCTTGCAGGGTGTAATCAATCGTAAACTCCCGCAAACCTTCACGTGTACCAAGCCGTGGTGCTATTGAAAAGTAATTTGATGATGCCTGGGTTTTTTGGATGATGGCAAAGGTGTCGGGGGTGGTTAGAAAGGGTTCCAGGTATTTTTCGCCAAGCGAGTACAAAACATATTCATCGGCAGTTGGAATTTTATTCCAGGCCAGCATCACTTCATTTTCGCAATTGAATCCTACCTGCAGCCGGTATGGGTGTGAGACTGGAATGGTGTCCGATTCAAAAGTTTCCCCACCGGATATAATTCTAAATTGAATTAGTGCCGAAGTATCTGGAGCGTTCCATTCAAAATATGATTGCAGCAAAGCAACTCCAGTACTAATTGAATTCCAGGAATTTTCCGAAACAAATCTATACTCTAATGATCCAACAGTTGGAATATTATTCCATCGCCATCGGATAATGTTGGTGGTATTCGATTTCAGTGCATCCTTTTGTAAAGGATAAATCCACTCAAATCCCGAAGTCATTTCATAGGCAACAAAAAAAATTTGAAGGCCTTCGGGGACATCAAACCCATTTACTTTAATTTCGTAATCGCCTTCAGCAGGAAACGAAATAGTAACTTGTTCAACATTATTAAGATGATCTGCTCCCCGTTGGGCAGCTTGCTGCAGGGCGGAAATTGAAGGTGATGAATTTAATATCCACGGCTGCCATGATTCTCCGCTCGAAACTTTACGCACTACAAAATCAAGATCATTCACCAATGCTTTTGTGGCAAAAGGAATGGCAGGCTGGTCATTCCAAACCAACGTTATTTTTAATGAACTTGTATTGGAGGGAATATTAACGATGAAACTATTTTCTTCATTCTGGGCAACCGATCCGGAATAAAAGTTCTCATTTTCAATAGTACGGATTGCACCCAATGCATTTACATTTCCAAAACCGGTTTCAAAATCTACCTGCGGGCGACCTGTATCAATAGCGCTGTTGATCATAGCGGCTTTCACCAATGCAACATCCGGCAATTCGCCAAACATATTTTTATACGATTGCTGTACCAGCAAAGCAATCCCCGAAACAATAGCCGCAGCTTCCGATGAACCGGCATCTCCGAAAGCCGTCAATTCGGGTTTTACCCGGCCATCATGTGCGGGCCCTCGTGAACTTCTTGGAACAACATTCCCCAATCGATCAGTTGAACCAACGCTCAACGTATTTTTTGAAACTTTAAACTGCCCGGTGAGATTGGCATAGTCGGTAATGTTTTGGTATTGACCGGGTGCAGCCGGTTTATCCCCTTCATTGCCCGAGGAAAAGACATGCAATATTTTAGGAAATGCAATTCCGGCAAAGTCATACTCACCTGATTCTGTTCCATAATAATTTTCAATGCCAACACCATAGGAATGATTTTGAACGGAGACCCCTAAGGCAGTTAGGTTAGTTCCGTTATCGGGAAGCAATTGTGAAAAATCGGATGTGGTAATGCCTGCGCCCCATGCAACTCCCCTGCCAGCCGGAGATGTGTTTCCTCCACCGGCAGCAATGGTGGCCATGATGGTGGCATGAAGGGTGAAGGGTTCATCGAATTGATTGTTGAGGATTATTCTTCCTCGCAAATCCAGGTCAGACTGATCGAATGGTTTTTCTTTTATGGACACAGCCAGGCCTTCACCCGTTAGAGAAGGAAAAAAATTGTGTGCGCTGGTCACGGTGTTCAAACTCAAATCAAAATCTCCGAGCACGGTTTCTTCTTTTGCAACCCGATCACCCCGGTCAATGAATTGAATACCCCATGCCCCCCGTAAATCGCGAAGGGAATTGGGGTTAAGGTTTGAAACAGAAAAATATTTTCCTCTTACTTTTTTAATCACCAGGTTTGGTTGCGTTTGTTTTGCCCACGAAAGGAACGCAGCGGAATCTGAAACCAGGACGGTAACTTTCAAAATCGATTTTTGATTAATAAGAACAGGGGCGATTCTAACCCGGGCGGAATCCACTGTTAGTTTTTGTGTGAATGTCTTGCCCCAACAGCCCAACAGAATCAAAAATATATATCCTGATTTCCACATGTGTTAAAATATTCGCGATTTGCCCTTGCCTTGCAAAGTAATCAAATTAACTTTTTGCTTAACGGTGGCTGTTATTGAAACCCTGATCGGCCAAAAACTGGATAGACCTCTTAACCTTGGTAGAAAATATGCCGTGTGACCGTAAGCCCTTATTACCTTATTGGGCTTACAGAATAAGGTAATAAGGTTCATAAGGTTCATTATCATTGATGATTGCGTTTCTACTAAGGTTACATCGCGGGGTGCAGCATTTGATTTTAAGAAAAAAAACAAGGGGTTATATATAATTGTCGCGTCCTAACATTCGACCCCCATGGGGTCGTTCAGCATTATGATTCACCTTCTACAAACATAGGACTCCGCTGGAGTCCTTTTTCTCTTGATAATCCCGATAGGATTAAATCTTTGCAGATCGAATTACCATAATAAACCGGCCCCGTAGGGTCGAATACTTTCACCAAACGCGACA
>JAYUHI010000480.1:0-18117 GCA_043767095.1 Bacteroidota bacterium | reverse complement strand
GGATGCGGATGCCCGAACGGCGATCTGCGGCCGACTGAGATGACTGCATATTCCGCCCCGATCGCCTCAACAATGCTCTGCGTTGACGAAGTCCGGCTCCCGTGATGCGGCACTTTCACCAGATCTGCCGCCAGAGTACCGCCGAGAGAGGTCAGGTTGGCCTCAGCCAATCGCTCGATGTCGCCAGTAAATAGAAACGAGCGGTTGCCATAAACAATTCGAAGCACGATTGAATGATCATTATCGGAAACCGACTCCGGATCGCTCCTCGCAAGCGGATAGAGGACCTCGACTGTTGCGTCTCCGAATCGCAATGTGTCACCTCGCGAAACTACTTCTGTTCGAACACTGCTCCGTCGCAAGACTTCCGCCAACTCCGCAAAATCCGGATCATCTCGCGGCGTTCGTCCAAAGATCGCCGTTCCGACTCTCCGATCCCGAAACTTCGGGAGGAGAGGGACTTGCTTTAGGATTCTTAAGCACTGTTAGATTGATTCAAATTATGGAAAAGGACAGTAACCAGGAGAAAAATTATCAAATTGAGTCACCCCTCTCTCCCGATGTTTCGGGACGGAGAGGGCCGGGCCTGCCTGCCAGACAGGCAGGGGTGAGGCCTTTACTCATCGGCACTTCAAAGGGTTTAGTAATTGCTGAAGTTGAAAATGAAACTTGTCGGCTGGCCTCTCTTCATTTTGCCGGCATGCCTGTCGCTATGGTTTATGTGGACGAGCACACCAACACCTGGTGGGCTAGTTTATCTCACCGGCACTGGGGAGAAAAACTTCACTACTCAACGAATAACGGAAAAACATGGAACGAAGCCGGCCTTCCTTCTTATGCCAACCAGCTCTACAGACCTGGCAAGCCAGCCGTATTAAAAAAAATTTGGACTATGCACCATGCAGGCCATGACAAGCCAGGCTGCCTTTGGCTCGGCACAGAACCCGGTGGATTATTTTTTTCTTCCGATAATGGAAAATCATTTCAATTAGTAGAGGGTTTATGGAACCATCCCAGCCGGTTGGATGACACACAGTGGTTTGGCGCTGGCAAAGATTATCCATTCTTGCATTCCATTGTGGTTGATCCGCGCGACAGCAACCATGCTTATGTTGGTGTTAGCTGTGCAGGTGTTTTTGAAACCCGTGATGGAGGAAAAACCTGGCAGGCAAAAAACAATGGCCTTATTGCTGCCTACCTTCCAAACCCCAAACCCGAAGTAGGTCACGATCCGCACCGGATATTGCTCTGCCCCTCCAACCCTGATGTGATGTGGCAGCAAAACCACTGCGGCATTTTCAAGACTGTGAATGGTGGCGAAACATGGGAAGAGGTGAGTGGACAATTTGGTTTTCCGAAGTATGGCTTCGCTTTGGCCATTGATGAAGTCAACCCCGACTGTGCCTGGGTGATTCCCGCTCAAAGTGATGAAAGAAGAATCCCCGTTGATTTAAAACTTTCCGTATGTCAAACCACGGATGGCGGACAAATCTGGACATCCACTTCCAAAGGACTACCCTCATCATTCTCCTTTGATTTAGTGCTGCGCCATGGATTTGTAAAAAAAGAAAACACCCTTGCCTTCGGAACCAACAATGGAAATCTTTATTTGTCTTTTGATAACGGACAATCCTGGAAGCGGATTTCTGAGAATTTGGCGGGAGTGAATTGTTTGGCGTGGGTGGGCGCCCACGAATGACCGCGAATAATGAAGTCAGCGCATTTAATTTTTAGATTTGATGAATTATCAAAAGAACAAAAATATAGCCCTTTCAGAGGGGCAAAAAAAGTATGAAGCCTGAACTGCAAAAACATTTTGAAAATATACGCCAGCTAATCAGGCAGGGACAAAGGCGTGCCATTCAAATGGCTAATTCGGAACTATTGCAGGTTTACTGGCAGGTAGGCGCTTATGTGCAGCATCAACTACAGGTATCTGATTATGGCGACAAAGTGGTAGATGAACTTGCCGCATGGATGAAAGAGAATGAGTCGGGCATTAAAGGGTTTGATAGACGAAGCATTTACCGTATGCAGGAGTTTTACAGGGCATGGCATGAGTTAGATTGGGAGACCTGGGTAGGGAAGAATTTTCCATTTGTGGTGACAGTGTCACCACAAATACAACTCATTGAAGGTCAGGCATCTGAAATTGTGGGGACAGTGTCACCACAATTCAAACCAATGCCGTCAATTTTGTCAAAATTAAGCTGGAGCCATCATCTTGAATTGCTGGGCAAAACCAGTTCACCGGAGGAGAAAATATATTATTTGCTGCTCTCTATAAAAGAAAATTACAGCCTACGCGATTTAAGAAGGCAGCTTGCCAGCGGAATTTATGAACGCCAAAAACTGAGCAAGCATGACCTGGCTAAAACAGAGCATCCGGGAGCGAAACTTATTCCGCAAATTTTTAAAGACCAATACATCTTTGAGTTTCTTGATTTACCGGAGCCATTCAGCGAAAGTGATTTGCAGAAAGGATTGATAAGCCGGTTGAAACAATTTATTCTTGAACTGGGTCGCGATTTTCTTTTTGTAGGCGAAGAGTATCGTTTGCAGGTGGGCATGAAAGATTATTATACCGACCTTCTTTTTTTTCATCGCGAGTTAGAGTGCCTGGTAGTTTTTGAATTGAAGATTGACGATTTCAAACCCGAATATCTCGGCAAAATAAATTTCTATTTAGAGGCATTGGACAGAGATGTAAAAAAGCCAAATGAAAACCCTTCCATTGGCGTATTGCTATGCAAAACGAAAGACAAGGAAGTAGTAGAATATGCCATGAGCCGAAACATGAGTCCGGCATTAGTTGCAGAATACAAAACGAAATTAATTGACAAAGCACTTCTGCAACGCATGTTGCATGAGTGGGCAGAAAAAATTGGCGAGAACGAATAACAGATGGCGAGTTAATAAGGGGGGTTTTAAATACCCTTCCCCCAAAAACCTAAACCCATTTATTTTTGTTCTTCACCCACAGGTCTGAGTAAGCAGTTTTCACCTAAACCCCAAGGTTATGAAAAAGCGTTCCATTCCGTTTGGCTGTAGCATTCTTATCCTTATCGTTTTTATTTATGGATGCGGTGAAAAAAAGAAAATTGTTACAGAAGATTACGGGGGAACGGAGGAAGTTAAAACGGATACGCTAACTGAGGCCAGGATCAAAAAAGGTGAATACCTGGTCAATCATGTAGCTGTTTGCATCAGTTGCCATTCCGAACGGGATTGGAATATCTTAAATGCACCGGTTGTGCATGGCACCATTGGAAAAGGCGGCCAGGCATTCGGGCCGGAACTAAATCTGCCGGGTGTTTTTTATGCCCGTAACATCACTCCCTATGGTCTCAACCGGATGACCGATGATGAGTTCTTTAAACTGCTGACTACAGGCATAAATAAAGAAGGTGAGATTTTATATCCGTGGATGCCCTACCCGCACTATGCGCAGATGGATGAAGAAGATGTCAGGTCAATCATTGCCTATGTACGGACTTTAATGCCCGTGACCAATGATGTGCCCAAACGAAAACCCAATCCAACATTAGTATTGAAAGCTGTACAACCTTCTCTCACAAAACGTCCATCACCCAATGACCAGTTAGCCTACGGGCAGTACCTCGTTAATATTGCCAACTGTATAAATTGCCATTCGAAGACTAATAAGAACGGAGAAAAAATTGCGGGACTTCAATATGCCGGGGGGTTTGAATTTCCATTGCCAACAGGAGGCACTGTGCGCTCTGCCAATATTACCCCCGATATGGAAACAGGCATTGGCACCTGGTCAAGAGAATCGTTCGTTACCCGTTTTAAAACATACGAAAAACCCGAACTGCAACACGTAACGGTTCTATCGGGGGAATTTAATTCATACATGCCGTGGTCCTCCTTCTCCGGAATGACCAGCGAGGATTTAGGGGCGATGTTTGAATACTTGAAAACATTGAAACCGGTCAAGAACCAGGTTACCAAATTCACACCGCCTGTTAAAATGTGAGCGCGTTGATAGAAGGAGTTTTTTGTACCTTAGACCCTGATTTAAGAACCGGAACCAGGCATTTTATACAAAATAAATTGACTTTCAGGTTTGATTGAATTCTTACGCTCTACAGAATAGTCTGAGTTGAAAAAAAGCAATAATGATAATCTAAGTGCTTTGAAATCCGTTTTAACATAAAACATTCAACAAAAATATGAAGCGAATTTTTATCACCCTGTGTGCTATAACCATTTCAATAAATTTTAGCCAGGGTCAAAACAAAAATTATTTATCAAACAGGTATTCCCTTGAGCGAATGGGCAGTGTGTCGTCAGTTTCCAGCCCGATTCTGCCAGGCCTTCCTTTTGCCTCTCCTGATGTATTGGGTGATCCGTTTCTTTATTCATCCTTATCAACAGGCACTTTGCTTTTATATAACAATCAGGTTATTAAAGACGCGCTTACAAAATATGATGTTCTGCACGATGAATTCTACTTCCAAACCAAACAAGGGATGCGTGTGCTTCCGGGAAATCAGGTTAAGAGTTTCATTTTTCTGGACAGTCTTACGAAAAGACCAACCTCTTACATAAACGCCAAAGAATTTAAAAATGAAACAGGCACACCGTTCGTTGGTTTTTTTGAAATTGTATATGATGGGGTCTTTGCGTTACTCAGGAAAACGGAGGCCACCATTCAACAGGCCAATTACCATGTTGCCCTTAATGTAGGCAGAATGGATCACAAGGTGAATAAAAAAACGACCCTCTACTATTTAAAAGATAACGTATGTGCCGTTCTTCCTGCTCCAAAAAAATTAACTTCTGTTTTCGGCAACAGCCGGCCTGATATTGACCGGTACATAAAAATTAATCAATTGAACCTGAAAGACGAGCGACACCTTAAAATAGTGTTTGAGTACTTTAATCAGATAACTGACAAGTAACTTTGATTACCATCTTAGCTAAAACGAAAAAGTCGGGCCATAGCTCCCGACTTTTTCAGTTTAAAAAACTTATGGTTGGCGCAGCAAAAAATTTTAAACTGCTTGAGTCATGTTCTCCAACCACTTAAGAAGGCACTCCGGGACCGGAAAAAAATATCTACTACCAACAACCACTACGAATGGAGTAAACACCAGGCGCCCCGGAAATGCCATGCCTTTAAATGTCCACGGGCAACAGTCCTCAGTCCACGGAAGTACGGTGGACAGTTGACCGTGGACCGTGGACATTCTAATCCACATTGTCATGCAGGAACTTGTTGTTCCCCAACAAATTATTATCGTCATTCAAATTATAGCGACTGATAAAAGCCTCGGATGAGTGCGGAACATTTTCCAGTTTAACCCCTCTCCTTTGAAAAGCAGCCTTGTGCCATTTGTCGTTGAATTCTTCTTTCGACATCTCCTGCTTGCGGGTTGAATTAAATTTCTCCCTTCGCTCTTTGGCCTGTTGTTCCAGCCGCTCGCGCGTGTTTCGGTGTTTCATCATGCCCTCATCGTCAATATGCTGGTCATTGGATTCCGTTTGTCCAATCTCATATTCATTCTCTTCTTTAAACAGAGGTTCATCGCCTGGCTCATCTTTGTATTCCTCCTCATGAAAATTTGAAACGGGTTGTTTTTCCATGTCGGCAAATAAGTCATACACATACGGCTTCTCCTCAACCGGCAAATCTTTTTGTATTGGTTTGTCTTCCGGTTTAGGAAAATGTACCTCAAATGGAATGTCTGGGATGAATTCGGTTTCCGGTTTGCTAAAGTTGGCGTCCGGCATGATCAATTCTGGTTCCGGCTTGCTGAATATGGGTTCATTTGGTTCATCAAAAAAGGATGGCTCGTCAGTATTCATAACCGGTTCTTCTTTTCTTTCGGGAGAAACTTCATCAGTCACTTTCAATTCAATCTCCTGGTTTCTCTCGTTCACGGAGTTGTCAACCATTATTGATTCCAGAACAACAGGCGTTTCCAAATCCATCACCTTCTTTTCTTCCCGCTTACGCGGTGGCTTGATCTCTTGAGCGAACCCCGTGGCGATAACCGTCACGCGGATGTTAGCCTCTAAAGAAGAATCCAATCCATGACCAAAAATTACTTCACAATCGTCACCTGCCTGGCCCTGAATGTACTCGGTGATCATCGTGAGTTCATCCATTTGCAATTCAGCTTCTTCACCGGATATAATGGACAGCAGAATTCTCTTCGCACCCATGATATCACGATTGTCAAGCAGCGGTGATGAAAGCGCTTGTTGTGCGGCACGAATGGCTCTGTCTTGTCCGCTGGTTTGGCCTGAGCCCATCACGGCAGCGCCTGCATTGCGCATCACGGTGCGCACATCCTGGAAGTCAACGTTCACATATCCCGAAAGGGTAATGATCTCAGCAATGCCTTTGGCGGCAGTGGTCAGAACATTGTCGGCCTCACCAAAAGCCTGGCTAATAGAAAGATTGCCGAACATGGTTCGCACCTGGTCGTTGAGAATCACCAGCACGGTATCGCAACTGTTCCTCAGTCCATCAATGCCATGCTGAGCGTGGGCGTATTTCTTTTTCCCCTCCCAACCGAAAGGCATTGTCACAATGCCAACGGTGAGGATGTCCATCTCGCCTGCGATTTTGGCAATGACCGGTGCTGCACCTGTGCCCGTGCCTCCGCCCATGCCGGCTGTGATGAACACCATCTTGGCCCCTTCGAGCATATCGCGGATAAGCTCTTTGCTTTCGATGGCTGCTGCCCGGCCAACTTTAGGATTGGCCCCGCAGCCGAGGCCCTCTGTGAGGGTTACCCCGATTTGCAATTTGGTTGGCACCGGACTGCTGTTCAGCGCCTGCAAATCAGTATTGCACACAACAAACTCGACATCCTTGATGCCTTGTCTGAACATGTGGTTCACCGCGTTACTGCCCCCGCCACCCACGCCAATCACTTTGATGATCGACTTGTTGCGTTTGGGCAAGTCAAACTTGTAAGTACTTCCTGGTTCGAACATGACTGTGTTGTTTAGTGGTTGATAAACTTAGTTGTTAGTTATTCGTTGATAGTTGTTCGTTCATTGTATCGCGATAATCAATACTCATTTTTCCCATCGAGGTCGTCAATTAAAAGTCCTTTGGTTTTGCTGATGATGGTAGAGAAGAAATCGGACGTTGGATTAGCCTTCTTCACTTTCAACGGTACTGCTGCTTTCGAATTTTCTTTTGCTTCACGATAGCGGTCTTCCCGGTTATCGATGCTGCGGAAACCAGCCAGCACCAATCCAACGGCTGTTGCATACATGGGGCTCTTCACGGCTTCCAGTTTGCTCTTGCCGAGGTGTTCATTCGGGTAGCCGATGCGCGTATCCATGCCCGTCATATACTCGACCAATTGTTTGAGGCAACTGAGTTGTGAGCCTCCACCGGTGATCACAATGCCCCCGGCTAACCTGGTGTCAAAGCCTGAACTGATTATTTCCGAGTGGGCCATCTCTATTATTTCTTCCATCCTGGCCTGGATAATATTGGATAGATTTTTCACTGAGATTTCTTTTGGCGACCGGTTGCGAATGCCCGGAATGGAAACAATTTCATTGGGGCTTGCTTCTTCCGCGATAGCCTTTCCGAATTTCGTTTTCAATTGCTCGGCCTGCCGCTGCATCACCATCAGGCCTCCCTGGATATCGTTGGTCAGAATATTTCCTCCGAAGGGAATGACGGCCGTGTGGCGGATAATGTTGTCGTGGAAGATGGCTATGTCGGTTGTGCCTCCGCCAATATCAATCAAACAAACACCGGCTTCTTTTTCTTCTTCACTCAGCACAGCTAAGCTTGATGCCAGTGGTTCAAGAATTAAATCCTGAATTTCCAATCCTCCTCTGCGCACGCACTTGTTGATATTGTTGATGGCGCTGGTTTGAGCGGTGATGATGTGGAAGTCGGCTTCCAGTTTCATGCCGCTCATGCCAACAGGGTCTTTGATGCCCTCCTCGTAATCCACAATATAATCTTGCGGCATTACGTGAATGATTTCGCTGCCAGGCGGGATGACGATGCGATACATGTCTTCGGTGAGCCGGTTCACGTCATCCACATTAATTTCGTTGTCGTTTGATAGCCGGGTGATGCTGCCGTGATGGATTGAACTTTTAATATGCTGACCAGCAATGCCAACATTCACCAGGGCAATATCAATACCCGACATATCACCGGCCTCTTTGATGGCTTTGGTGATGGCGAGCACAGTTTTATCAATATTGGTGACGATGCCTTTGATGACACCTTCGGATTCGGCTTTGCCCATGCCGAGCACTTCCAGTTTACCGTATTCATTTTTACGGCCAACAATCGCGCAGATTTTGGTTGTGCCAATGTCGAGGCCTACTACAATTTTTTGGTTTTCCATTTGGGTATTTATTTAAGTGGTTGTTTTTATTAGTTGTTGTTTTTATTAGTTGTTGTTTTTCTTGTTGTTCGTTGTTACTGCGCTGGTTACCTCACCCCCCGGCCCCTCTCCAAATGGAGAGGGGTGACTCTCTTTTGTCATTTTGTGTGTTAATAATCTGGTCTCTTCCATTTTATTTATTGCCTATTGCCTACTTTTTCATTCCGCTACAACTTGTCCTTCAAATTCCAAACTCACCCGCTTGTATTTTGTCCAGCCCATTTGTGGTAAAATTTTCTTATAAAATATTTTCAACTTCTTGAATTTCTCTTCGATGTTTTGCGGAAAGCCAAATTCAACTACCTGGCTTGTTACCTGTGGAATGATGAAAACTTTTCCTTTGCCGTTGATATCTAATTGAGAAGCCTGGGCTCTCCAGAATGAGTCGTTGTTGATAAACTGAATCATCTCCAGGAGTTGTTTGCCTTCATCGAAGTTGTTCAGGTTTTCTTTGTCGAGGATGGTTTTCACATAGCTTCCGCTGATGATGAGCACGCGCGAAGTAAAATTCTCTGACACGGGCATCACGGTTCCATCTTCAGCGATGTAGGCATCAGGGCCATCTTCCTGCACCAGCCTTGCAATCGGTCTTCTTAATTTCACATTCACTATTAAGTTTCCTTTCAAATCACTGAACAGTTCGGCATCGCTCACGTGCTTGTTGTAAATCAGTTTCGATTCTATCTCCTTCAGGTTTATTTCATTAAAATGTTTACCGCGAAGGTTAGGCTGTCCAGACTCCACCATTCTTAAAGCGTCCACTTCACTCATGAAATGATTCTCCTGAACATTATCCAACTGAACTAAAATGTCTTTGCAGACAATATCACCACGTTTTCTTTCAGCGAAAGCAATAAGAGCGCACAGTCCCAGCAGGGCTATAACCCATTTCACTTCCGTCCGTATTCTCCAGTTAAACTTCATTTTCGTGATAAATTTTGAACCACATAGAAACATAGGCACATAGACATTTCACATAGGCTTATGTTTGAAGACTCTTTCGAAATAATATTCATTATCATATTTCTATGTGTTAACTATGTTTCTATGTGCCTATGTGGTTCAATGTTTATTTATTTAGCATCTCTTTTATCGGTTTTACAAACGTGTCAATATCTCCAGCTCCTACCGTAGCCAGCACTTCAAAATCTAAGGCTTCGAGCTTGCTGAGTAAATCTTTTTTATTGATCATTATTTTCACCGGGCAGGTAACTTTTATAAAAATGATATCAGAAGTAACTCCATCAATAGGAAGTTCGCGAGCGGGATAAATGTCCATAAGTACCAACTCATCAGCCAGGCTTAAACTTTTGGCAAAGCCATCGGCAAAATCGCGGGTGCGGGTGAACAGGTGTGGCTGAAACACCACCGTAATTTTCTTTCCGGCATACATCGCGCGAAGTGATTTTAAGAACGCTTCAATCTCTGCCGGGTGGTGCGCATAATCATCAATGTAAACCAAGTTTGTTTTTTTAATGATGAACTCAAAACGCCTCTTCACTCCTTTGAAAGTGCCAAGCGCCTCACGCAGTTGACTTTCATTCACACCATACTCGAGCGCCACCAGGCTTGCCGCGATGGCGTTTTCCATATTATGAAAACCAGGGACACCGAGAGAGATGTTCTCAATCTTCCTCTTGCCATGCAGGTCGAAAGAAAAAAATCCATCCCGCCCAAGCGGGACGGTTACGTTCCCGGCAAAAAATTGCCCCCGGTTCATGCCATAGGTCTGCGTCTCCACGCTTAAACCTTCGGCCAAATTTTGAATAGACTCATGCACAATTAATTTTCCATCCGCCTTTACCTGCCCCATAAATTCCCGGTATGAATTGAGCATGGATGCATGATCTCCGTAAATATCCAGATGATCCGCGTCAGCGGAAGTCACCACAGCTGTTGTGGGGAACAGTCTCAGGAAGGAGCGATCGAACTCATCCGCTTCGGCCACCACAATGGTATCGTTGCTGGCTTCGCCATTCATGACCAGGTTCGATTCATAGTTGGTGGTGATCCCACCCAGGAATGCCACCATATTTTTTCCTGAAGATTTCAGAATGTGCGCAATCAGCGATGAGGTGGTAGTCTTACCATGCGTTCCTGCCACCGCAATGGTGTTATAGTTTTTTGTAAGAAGTCCAAGCACCTCCGACCGTTTCAAAATGGTAAACCCCTCCGACTTCAGATAATTATACTCTTTATGATCCTTTGGAATTGCCGGTGTAAACACGACTAACGTTTTTTCTTTCGAGATGAATCCGGGAAGCATTTCAATACTGTCTTCAAAATGAATTTCCATTCCTTCTTCCATCAGCTCGCGAGTCAGTGTAGTGGCAGTGCGGTCATAGCCGCCCACCGGCATACCCTGATGTTTGAACCAACGGGCGAGTGCGCTCATGCCAATGCCCCCGATGCCGAGGAAATACACGCTATGGTAGTTATCGAATTGCACCGATCAGTTTTTCAATTTCGTTTACGATATCAATTGTGGCATTTGGTTTTGCCAGCTTCTTCATGTTGGCCGATAGAGTTTCGCACTTGCGTTCATCATAAATCAACTTCAACGCTTCGCTGATTAAATTTTCCTTTGCTTCCCTATCAGCCACAATCAACGCTGCGTTTGCGTCAACCAAGGCCCTTGCATTTTTTGTTTGATGATCTTCTGCCACATTTGGCGATGGCACCAGAATACACGGCTTAGCCACCAGGCACAGTTCTGAAATGGTGAGCGCACCCGCACGTGAGATAACAACATCGGCAGCGGCATAGGCTATGTCCATCTGAATTAAGAAGTCGAACAATAAAACTCCCTTGATGTTTTTGGTGGAAGTTCTTTGTCTGAATTCATCATGATACAGTTTTCCTGTTTGCCAAATCACCTGGATGCCGGCATCAACCAGCAATTCAATTCCTGCGAAAACGCTTTCATTAATAGTTCGGGCGCCCAAACTTCCACCCAACACCAATAGGGTTTTTCTTCCCGGGTCAAGTCCTAAAAAGGTTGTAGCTTTTTCACGACTCGCAACGGTGATGTCTTTCCGGACGGGATTACCTGTGAAAGCAATTTTATCGGAAGGAAAATATTTTTCCATGCCGGAGTATGCCACACAAACTTTTTGAGCCCGTTGCGAAAGTTGCTTATTCGTGAGCCCCGCATACGAGTTTTGTTCCTGGAGAAGGGATGGTATTTTCTTGCGCGTGGCTGCCAGCAAAACAGGACTGCTGGCGTATCCACCTGTGCCAATTACGGCATGCGGTTGGAACGAATTCACAATAGCTTTGGCTTTATAGTAACTTTTAATGATTCGATACGGCAGAAGCAGATTGGACAATGAGAGTTTCCTCTGCAAGCCTGAAATGGACAAACCGATAATTTTATATCCTGCTTCAGGGACACGAGTCATTTCCATTTTGCCTTCAGCGCCAACAAAAAGAATATCTGAATCAGCATAGCGCGACTTAAATTCGTTGGCTATGGCGATGGCCGGAAAAATATGGCCACCGGTGCCGCCACCAGAGAAGATCAAACGATATGGTTGCTGTCCATTCATCATTTCACTTTTAATGTTCAGTGTCCACGGTCGACAGTCCACGGCTAACTGCCAGTCCACCGTTGACCGTTGATTGTTGATTCTCGTCCGCTTCGCTCTGCTCCCACACATCATCTTTTTCTCCGCGGCTCACACTCAGAATAATTCCTACAGAAATGCCGGTGAAGACCAATGCGGTTCCGCCCATACTTATCAATGGCAATGGCTGCCCGGTGATGGGGCCAAGTCCAACCACCACGCCCATATTCACCATGGCCTGACAAACCAAATCGAAACTCAAACCGGCAGAGAGTAATCCCCCGAACGCGCGCTCACTGTTGTACGCGGCCTTCATTCCCCGGTGAAGCAGGATGAGATAGAGAATCAAAACGATCACTCCTCCAATCATTCCATATTCTTCAATGACGATCGCGTAAATAAAATCGGAGTAAGGATGCGGGAGAATATTCCGTTGATCGCTGTTGCCAGGGCCTTTGCCTGCAATGCCTCCGGAGGCTACGGCAATCATAGCATGTTTAGCCTGGAATGGAAGTTCCTTCCCATCGACAAAACTCATGACGCGGCTTTTCACTGTTCCCCAGCGTTCGCCAAACTGGGCGGCAACAGCACCAGCCAATAAGCCAATCAGCACTAGCATAGCTAAATACTTTACCGGCACTCGCCCGATGAACATAACCAACGTGCATGTGGCGAACAGCAGCACTGCAGAGGAAAAATTGGAGAGAGCGATAAGCCCGCAAATGATGCCGCACCATATTAACATAGGAATGAGCGCGTCTTTAACGTCTTCTATATTTTGTTGCTTTTTGGAAAGCATGCTGGCCAGATTGATGATGAGCGCGAGGCTGGCAAAGTCGGAAGGCTGGAACGTAGTGTTGATGTATGGCAGGGTAATCCAACGTGATGCATCATTCAGCGATGTTCCGAATTTGAAGGTGTACAACAACAGCGGAACGCTTATCCACAACGCCAATCTTGATAACTTGGAATAGTAACGATAATCTATTTTGTGCGCGAACCACATAGCGGCCAACCCTAACGCCACCATGGCCGTGTGTTTCAACAAAAAGAATTCAGGGCTGCTCGTGCGCCTGTAGGCCAGTGTGCCGATGGAACTGTACACTACTAAAACAGAAATGAGGGACAAGGCAAACACCACGGCCCAGATGACGGGGTCGCCCTGCAGGTTTTTGTCGATCCACGATTTAAACTTTTTCATAAGGCCTCACCCCCCGGCCCCTCTCCAAAGGAGAGGGGTGACTCTCTTTTGATATTTATTTTTTTAATAATATGTTTCATCGCTTTTAAACTTTGACTTCAGCAGTTTTTTGAGTCTTGATTTTTAATTCATTGACTGCTTCCCTAAACTGATTACCTCTGTCTTCATAATTCTTAAACAAATCAAAACTGGCACAGGCAGGAGATAATAAAACAACGTCTCCTTGTTGGGCTGATTCCATTGCCAGGCGAACTAACTCCTTTACAGTTTGAGTCTCTTTGATTTCTTTTACTAGTCCTCCGAAAAAATCTTTCAGTTTTTGATTATCCTTCCCCAAACAAATCAACGTTCGCACTTTTTTCTTTACTTCATCTTTGATGATACTGTAGTCATTTCCCTTGTCGATGCCACCGGCAATCCAAACAAGAGGTTGAGTGTAGCTTCCCAAAGCATAGACAACCGAATCCACGTTTGTGGCTTTCGAATCATTTACAAACTCAACGCCATTGATCACACCAACCGACTCCAGCCGGTGCGGTGCGTTCTTGAAAGTTTTTAAGGCAGCCTTTATCGATTCAATGGAAACACCTGCAATTCGCGCTGCCGAAACGGCTGCCATGGTGTTTATTAAATTGTGCGGACCTTTTAAGGTGGTTTCTGATTGAGCTATTTGAACAGCGTTCGATTCAAAAAACATTAAGCCATCGCGCGACCCCCTGGCCTCCGAAGGGGGAACCCCCACCGCACCTGTATCCAATGAAATTGGAATAAGATGAATGGCCAACCTTCTTTTTGAAATCTCCTCAGTAATCACTTTGTCTTCTCTATAGAAAATAAATGAATCGCCTTTAGCCATATTTTTAACTAACTGAAACTTGGAGTTGACATAGTTCTCCATTTTATACTCGTACCGGTCGAGGTGATCGGGTGTGATGTTGAGCAGGATGCCGATGTTTGGCCTGAAGGATTTTATTCCATCTAATTGAAAGCTGCTCACCTCCAGCACAAACCAATCGTAATTATCTGTGGCCACTTTTCGCGCAAAACTTTCTCCAACATTTCCGGCAAGCGCAACATTGAGGCCGGCCCATTTGAGTAAATGATAAGTTAGCAGGGTGGTAGTGGTTTTGCCGTTTGTTCCGGTGATCGCAATTATCTTTGAACTGGCAAACCGGAAAGCAAACTCTATCTCATCGATAACGGCAATACCCTTGGCCCTAATTTTTTTGATCAGTTCTACTTTATCAGGAATGCCAGGACTTTTAATAATCAAATCAGCACTCAGAATTCTTTCTTCAGAATGAAAACCTTCCTCGAAGGATATAGCATGAGTAATTAAATCAGTCTTATATTTCTCTTTTAACAATCCTGAATCAGAAACAAAAACATCATAGCCCTTGGCTTTCGCCAGGATAGCTGCCCCGGTTCCACTTTCACCTCCGCCCAATATCACTACACTCTTGCTCATCTTACGTTGGCCTCACCCCCGACCCCTCTCCGATGGAGAGGGGTGACGGTGTAGGCATATTTTTCATTTTACTAATACTTTTTTTTCTTCTATTCGAATTGTTAAATCATCTCACTTTTAAAGTGGCGAGACAAAAAATCGCCAACAGAATTCCAACAATCCAAAACCGCGTTACAATTTTAGATTCATGAATGTTCATCTTCTGATAATGATGATGGAGCGGAGACATCAGGAAAATTCTTCTGCCTTCGCCATACTTTCTGCGTGTGTATTTAAAGTAAGCCACTTGCACCATTACCGATGTACTCTCGATCAGAAATATTCCGCACAGCACCGGTAGGAGCAATTCTTTACGAACGGCCAGCGCCAGCACAGCAATGATTCCACCAAGCGCAAGGCTACCGGTATCGCCCATGAAAACCTGTGCCGGATAAGCGTTGTACCACAAGAAGCCGAGGCACGCACCAACAAATGCAGTGCAAAAAATTACCAACTCCCCAAGGTTGGGGATGTACATTATGTTCAAATAGTTACTAAAGTCAACGCGACCAGAGAGGTATGCGAAAATGGCGAGCGTTAATCCAATGATGGCTGATGTGCCTGCCGCCAATCCATCAATGCCATCGGTTAAGTTGGCTCCATTGGATACCGCAGTGATGATCAACACCACCACCAGTGTGTAAATTATCCAGGCGTAATTATCGCTGAGGAATGGAAATATTTTTCCATAATCAAATTCATTGTCCTTTAAAAACGGTACAGTTGTTTTGGTTGATTTCACATCTTCGTATTCTAACTTGTCCTGATCCACTTCAAAGAGACTAACACTGGCGATTGTTGCCGGTTTCATTTCGCGCACCACTACGTTGTCATTAAAATAGAGGGTGAACCCAACTATCAATCCTAAACCAATTTGCCCCACGATTTTGAACCTGCCTGCGAGTCCCTTTTTATCTTTCTTGAAAACCTTAATGTAGTCGTCAATAAAACCAATGGCGCCAAGCCATAGGGTGGCTGTGAGGAGGAGTACCACATAAACATTGTCGATTTTGGCCAACAACAAAGTAGGGATAACGATGGCAGCGATGATGATGATGCCACCCATGGTTGGCGTGCCCTTTTTCTCCGACTGGCCATGCAAACCCAGATCGCGAATTTCTTCACCCACTTGCCTGCGGCTTAATTTGGCAATGAGGTTCTTACCAAAAATTACGGTAATGAGGAGCGAAAGCACAGCCGCTGCACCAGCACGGAATGAGATGTATTGAAACAATCCGGCACCCGGGAGGTCAAAGAGTTTGTCGAGATAGTTGAAGAGGTAGTAGAGCATTTAATTTTTGATTTTGCATTGCCCGACTCGCACCTCACCCCCATCCCCTCTCCAAATGGAGAGGGGTGCCCTCTTTTGATATTTTATTTCTTTAATATTCATGTTTGTTTATCTAATCCATTTTGCCTTCGGCAAATCAGTTGGCAAACATTTTCATCATGCGTTCCAAAACTTGTTTATCATCAAAAACGTGCTTCACTCCTTTGATTTCCTGATACTTTTCGTGGCCCTTCCCGGCTATCAGCACGATATCTTTCTCGCGAGCCATCATGCAAGCGGTTTTTATGGCCTCTTCCCGATCCACTATTACTAAAGTTTTTTTTACATCCGATGGGCCAACACCTTTTTGCATCTCGCGAATGATTTCTTTGGGATCTTCACTTCTCGGATTATCGGATGTGAGAATTACTTTGTCGCTGTACTTGCAGGCAATGGCAGCCATGAGCGGGCGCTTGGTTCTGTCACGATCGCCCCCGCATCCAATAACAGAGATGATTTTTTCTTTATTCAGGCGAAAGTGCGAAATGGTTTCCAGCACATTCTTCACCGCATCAGGTGTGTGGGCATAATCCACAATGCCGGTGAACTTCAATCCTGGCAGCACCAATTCGAACCTCCCCGCGGCTCCTGTCTCGGACGAAAGTTTTAATAAAACCATTTCCGGGTCTTCGTTCATCAGGCAGGCTGCACCATAAACGGCCAGCAAATTGTAAGCATTGAAATCGCCCGCCAGTTTAAACCACACTTCGCGTCCGGCAATATCAAGCTGCAGCCCGGTGATGGAGTTGCTGATCACTTTGCCTTTGTAATCGGCCAACTGTAGAAACCCGTACGTGAATTTTTTTGCTTTCGTGTTTTGCAGCATCACCATGCCCCGCTTGTCATCAATGTTCACCAGGGCAAATGCATCGGAGGAGAGATTATCGAACAGAATTTTTTTAGCTCTTATGTAACTCTCGAACGTATGGTGATAATCCAGATGATCATGGGTGATGTTGGTAAATATGGCCCCGTCAAAAAACAAACCCGAAATCCTTCCCTGGGCGGCTGCATGAGAACTTACTTCCATAAAACAATGGGTGCAGCCGGCTTCCACCATTTCTTTCAGCAACTCATTGATTCGAACCGTGTCTGGCGTAGTGAGCTCGGCAGGAATTTCTTTGTCCACAATTCTATTGACAACGGTTGACAACAATCCGCACTTATAACCCATGCCGATAAAGAGTTTGAACAACAACGTGACAACCGTAGTTTTTCCATTCGTGCCTGTGACTCCAACGAGTTTTATATTTTTGGAAGGATTGCCAAATAAATTACCAACCATAATGCCTCCGGCAACGGTTGTACTTTTCACCGTTACATAAGTCACCTTATCATAAGTGGCCTCAGGCAATTTTTCACAAACAACAGTGGACGCTCCATACGTGATGGCTTTCTCTATAAAATCGTGTCCATCGGATTTTGTTCCTTTCACAGCAACGAACAAACAACCGATCACCACTTTTCGCGAATCGAAAATGATGTGGCTCACCTCTTTACTCATGTCGCCAGAGGTAGAAGTGATGCGAACGTTGTACAGTATGTCTCTTAGTTCAGGCAAAATTGATAGCTGATTTTTCGTTGATTGCACTTTTCACCTCACCCCCGACCCCTCTCCAAATGGAGAGGGGTGCCCTCTTTTGTTTTCTTGCAACTTTATAATTACTGTTCATAGAATCGGAAATTTTGAATCTTCAACTAAGTTTGATGCTAATTCTGTTTCCTCTTGAAAATTTTGCTCCAGGTGAAAGGGATTGTTCAGTAACCCTACCCTTTCCTTCATGAATTACTTGTAAACCAGATTTCTCCAATAAATAAATCGCATCGCGGAAGGTCATTCCAGTTACATCGGGCACGCGGTCTTTCACGATTGCGTTCTTCCTCCACGTGACTGCGTTTCCATTTTTTGCGGCTTTAATCCATTCTTCATCAGAGTTGGAGTGGTTTGAAATGCCAAGCTCGTTGCACAACATGGTTAACTCTTGCTGGTTGCCTGCGCGAATGGTTGGGAAGACCCCGGCCTCGAGCACTTGCTTCTCCTCCATGGGTGTGTGTAATTGCAAATCGCGTGAGTAAATATTGTCGGCAATATCTTTGAACACCGGGCC
>JAYUHI010000479.1:0-3264 GCA_043767095.1 Bacteroidota bacterium | reverse complement strand
TTTTAATATTTTTAACTGGGCTTTCAACTGTCTCAGTTCGGTATCGGCTTCGCTTATCTTCGAATTGAATTCCTCTTTGTACTTCACAGAATTTTTGGAGCGCCCGAAAAACTCCAGGTTGTTCCTGAGCACCGCAATGTCGTTCTCTGCTTTTGAAATTCTTTTCCTCAGGGTTTGTTCCTTGTGCATTATTTTCATTCCTGCTTCCGGATCGTTCTTTAAACTGATCAGGCTCACCTCCACACTCAACCGTTCTTTTTCGTCAGCCGAAAGGGCCGACCCATAGATGCAATCGTGAACCAGCTTGTTAAACCGTTCGCGGATATTTAAAGCCCGCTTCGGCACAAAACCAATATCATTGAAATCAGCAACACTTTGTTTCATTTTGTCGCGGTCGCAGGATTTTTCAGCTATCATGCCCTCAAGTTCGGAGCAGATTTGTTCCTTTTTGGTTAGGTTCTCTTCCTGCTCCCGGTCGGCTTTTTCAAAGGAGTGCCTGCGATGATCAAAAAAGTAGTCGCATACTTCTTTGAACTCCTGAAATATCTTTTCCCGTAATTTCTCCGGCACAGGTCCAATCTCTTTCCAGTCTTTTTGAAGATCCTTTATTTTGTTTGCCGTTTTTTCCCAGTCCTCGCTTTGTTTCAGTTCAATGGCCTGTTGAATTAAAGCCCTTTTTTTAGCCAGGTTGGCTTGCCGCTCTTCATCCAAATGTTTAAAGAAAACACTCTTGTTGTTGAAAAATGTCTTGAATGCCGTCCAGAATTTTTTGTTGGTGTCTTTGGATTTGGTACGGGCAACAGGCCCGGATGTCTCCCATTGCTTTTGAAGGTTGAGAACCTCCTGCGTTTTAGCATTCCAATCTTTAATTTTATCGGACGTGAATGACGACAATTCGAGGATGTCGTGCATTAACTTTTGCTTCACCTCCAGGTTGGCATTTAGCTTTTGATTTACTTCTTTGACATGATTATCTCGCCTGGAATAAACCGCATCGGAGAATGACTTAAAACGCTGCCACAGAACCTCTTTATCTTCAAGGGGCACCGGCCCGATGTGCTTGAACTCATTGTGCAAGTCATTGAGTTCTTTAACTGCCACACCAATGCTCTTAACTTCGCTCAACTTTTCAGCCCGGACGCATAATTCATTTTTAGCCTCCAGGTTTTTCCTGCGATCGAGCTCCTTCAATTCAAAATAAATGCTCCGGTGATCATAATACCGATCGACCAATGCATGATAGCTGGCCCAAAGTCCTTTCAATTCTGAAGGTGGTACTGGCCCAACGTTTTTCCAATCGGACTGCAAATGCTTGAATTGATGAAAACTGGATTCGCTGTCTTCTCCATCTACCAACTCCCTGATTTTATTTAATACTTCCCGCTTCTTAATCAGGTTCTCATTTCGCATGGCTTCTGCCTCACGAAGATATTTCACTTTGCGGTCGCGGATTAACTTTATGCTTCCATCAATGAGTAAATCGTACGCATCGGATTTAAAAACAAAATCTTCTTTTGAACCTCCATCGACAACAAAAAGTTTCAGGGCCTCAGTCCTTTCCCGTTCGCGAAGGTCATCCAGGAAAGGCTTGATTTCGCGAAGATGGTTATCGGCTGTTCGAACCTCAGGCTCTTTCGCTAAATCTTTCAGCAAGGTGGCAAACTCAATTTTAGAATAAGCCGAATAATCGATGGGTGCAACTTCGTTGACATGTTTACCATTGGTAATTTCGCTCTGATGCACAACAACTTCACCCGTATTGCGTGATGCAATAAGCAAGTCGTGACCGTTTGCAACGTCATGGGCTTTCTCCCCGATTACATCATTCTCGTTTTCCATGCTTCTTGCGCTGAAATATATGTATTGGTAAAAATAGGAAATGATTTCTAATTCATTCGCGGGTCAACCGGATAATTCGAGTACACCGAAAACCGCCCGCCCAGGAGTTTCAACGCCTTTTGCCACATGATTTCGGGATCAGTTTCAAAAATTAACTCCGAATCCACCTGGTCAGAAACAATCCAGGTGTTCTCTTTCAATTCCTCGTCTAATTGCCCGGCCGTCCATCCGCTATACCCGAGAAAAAATTTAATATCACCGGCAGAGATTTGTTTAGTTTCGATCATCAAGCAAATTTTTTCGAAATTGCCTCCCCAATAAATTCCTTCCATAATTTCAATGGCGTTTTCAATTCCGCGAATGCGATGAACAAATTGCAAGGTGTCTTGCTGAACGGGGCCCCCAACGAAAGCCAACCCTTCAAACTTTTGTAATTCATCCAGCACATCGGCCACCTTGGCGAGCGAAGGTTTATTCAGTACAAAACCAAATGAGCCGTCATCGTTGTGTTCACACATTAGAATGATGGTCCGCTCAAAATTTGGATCTGGCAGAAACGGTTCAGACACCAGCAACTTTCCGGGCCCCGGTCTAACTTTCGTTTTATATTTAAAAAAGTCCATTCCTATTGAATTATCCGGCCACAATAAAATACTGTTTATTTAACCGGACAAGTTGTAGTGTTCTTAATTTTGATAATATTTAATATATGTACGATTTAGCCCAAATAAGGCGGGAATACACCCTTCATTCTCTTGACGAGAAGTCCATAATGCCTAATCCTTTCCGTCAGTTTGAAAAATGGTTTAACGAAGCCCTGGAAGCTAAAGTATTAGAACCCAACGCCATGAATTTAGCTACGGTGTCAGAAAATAACAGGCCTGCCTCCCGGATTGTTTTATTGAAGGGCTTTACCGAACAGGGATTCACCTTTTTCACCAATTATCAAAGCAGCAAAGCGAAAGAACTGCACGTTAACCCTTATTGCGCCCTCACTTTCTTTTGGGTTGAACTGGAACGCCAGGTGAGGATTGAAGGAACGGTGGAAAGAATTACTGCTTCTGAATCGGACGAATATTTTAACACCAGGCCACGAGAAAGCCGGATAGGCGCTTGGGCATCTCCCCAAAGCAGCGTGATTGCTTCGCGAAAAATTTTAGAAGAGCGATATAAATCCGTTGAGAAAAAATTTGAAAGAAGCGAAACCATTCCCCGCCCTAAACAATGGGGTGGCTATTTAGCAAAACCGTTTCTGATGGAGTTCTGGCAAGGCCGTTCCAGCCGCTTACACGATAGAATTCAATACACTTTAATGGATGGCGCTTGGAAAATCAATCGGCTGGCTCCGTAGTACGAGTCGTCTGACACCTTGGTAGTGCAGTCGTCGGACACCAAAAAATTGTCAAACCACATTTAAAAAAAAAA
>JAYUHI010000478.1:0-18181 GCA_043767095.1 Bacteroidota bacterium | reverse complement strand
AAGTCACTGGATATTCAGTCTTCGACAAGCTCAGACTGACAAACCTTTTGTGTCAACCTTACAATTACAGGTGTGTCACCCTGAGCTTGTCGAAGGGCGAGCTCCCCTCACCGCCACCGCAGTCCAAGGGTCTTCTGGCCAGGAATGTTTAGGGTAGCGAGATTTTAATTCTTTCCGTACTTCGTGATAGGCGTTATCCCAAAAACTTTTTAAGTCCTGCGTGATTTGAACGGGCTTGTAACCGGGGGAAAGAAGATGAATCAGGATTTTAGTTTTGCCATCATTCACGGTTGGTGTATCATCCCAACCAAAAATTTCCTGAAGCCTCACCGATAGTTCGGGTTGTTTACCGTCAATAAAATAGACGAGTCGAATGGATGATCCACTGGGTACATCAATACGATTGGGGGCTAACTTATCAAGTGAATTTTGCTTCTCCCAACTTAACAAACTCTTCAAGATGGTATTCCAATCCAACTTAATCAAATCACTTTTACGATAATGATTAAGGAGAAAAGGGGAGAGCCACTGTTCAAGCGTTTCCATTAGATGAGCGCTCGAAACATCGGGCCAGTTTTCTTCAGGTCTCCACTTTTTTAAACTCAGAACACGTGCCTGAAATTGTTCCTGCGATTCATTCCATCCGAACCAGCCCAATCCTTTCAACCTGATTTGCTCAAATAAGATTTCATTCACCTTTTCCTGTCCGGGCAATTTTGATGGCGTGGACTTGAGTACCAACCCACCAACCCTGGATTCTTTCAGGCTAACAACCAGTTCTCTCTCATCATCCCACTTCACTACATCATATTCCTTTTGAATAGATTTCAAATCATTCGCATCCAGAGGAGCGGCCAGAAATATTTTCCCCTGCCAGCCGTAGCCTTGGCGAAGGCTGGCGTCATTCAAGCCAAGATCGGCCTGGGCCACTGCCAGCCATTCATAATGTACAAGCGGATCATGCTGATCGACTTTCATCGTTCGGCCATTCGAGAGTTTATAGACATGGCCCTGTTTCTTTTGCTGCTTGGCAATTCGCTCAGGGTATGCTGCAGCAAGAAGCAGACCGGTGTGATCATGAATTTGTTGAGTTGTTAATTCATTTTTTGTTCCCTGAATGCCGAACCACTTTCTCCAGGAGAGAGTTAATCGGTCGATTCTTTCAACAGCATTGCGTTCAACATTAGTCCGTTCATTTTTCCTGAACTTCTGCAACAACTCCACTCGCAAACACAAATCGGCCCCTGCTTCATTGCTCATGGGATCACGTTCTTCAAGCAGGGCGGCAACATCGCATGCCAGGGCCAAATGAACCGACCCCATATCCCGACCCAGCAATAGCATGTGCGCGATTCGCGGATGAGTTGGCAATGAAGCCATCTCCCTGCCTCGCTTGGTGATTTGACCCCGATGTTTCCCCCCTTCGGGGGCCAGGGGGCTCGCATCCAATTCTTCAAGCAAACTAATCGCACTCGCCACGGCACCTTTAGGAGGAGCATCAATCCAATTTAATTCCTGCACATCGTTTACGCCCCATTGCAACAACTCCAAAACCATTGGAGCCAGATCAGCCTCCAGAATTTCCGGTTTTCGTGTTGGTTGAAGTTGATTGGTTTGAAACTCAGGCCACATCCGGTAACAAACACCTGGCCCAAGTCTCCCCGCACGACCAGCCCGCTGATCGGCTGAGTCTTTACTCACACGGATGGTTTCTAATTTGGTCATGCCACTACGTGGGTCAAAGCGCGGCACTCGAGAAAGCCCACAGTCAATCACAACTTTAATTCCTTCAATGGTGAGCGAGGTTTCAGCAATGGAGGTAGAGAGGATAATTTTTCTTTTTCCTTGTGGATGGGGGAGGATGGCTTTCTGCTGTTGCTGAAAATTTAAATCGCCATAGAGTTTAAAAATTTCTGCATCAGGATTTTCTTCCCAGAGCGAATCGTAAGTTCGATTAATTTCACCGGCACCCGGAAGAAATACCAATATGTCTCCAACATTTTCGCGAAATGCTTTTTTAATTACAGATACCGTTTGAGGTGCAATCGGTTTGTTGGCTTCAGCGGGAACATATCGATGCTCTACTGGGTATTGTTTTCCATGACTGGTAATAATGGGCGCGTTGAAAAGTTGCTGAGATATTTTGTCGCTATCCAGCGTGGCCGACATAATTAAAATTCTTAAGTCGGGACGCATCACTTGCTGCACTTGCAGGCAGAGGGCCAGGGCCAGGTCGGCATTCAGGCTTCGTTCATGAAATTCATCGAAGATAACCAGGCCAACATTTTCCAAAGCATTGTCGGATTGGATCATGCGGGTAAGAATACCTTCGGTCACGACTTCTAATTTTGTTTTTTCACTGACGTGCGATTCGAAGCGGATTCGATAACCGATTGTAGTTCCTATTTCTTCCTGGCGAAGCTGACTCATTCGCATGGCAACCGATTTGGTGGCCAGCCTGCGTGGTTGGAGCATGATGATTTTGTTGCCTTTAAGCCAGCTTTCATTTAATAACTCTAATGGAAGAATAGTTGATTTACCAGCACCGGGTGGGGCCTGGAGAATGACAATTTTGTTTTCTTCCAGTTTGGATTGGAGAACGGGAATGATAGAGTGAATGGGGTACATTATATGATTCGAACTGCTAAACACCTGCTCTCAACGCGCTTTGATAACTGCCATCGACAAAAATTCCAAGCAAAGAACCTGTGGAGGCATAAATCAAATAAGCATTACTTCCTGGTGAAAGCAAAGAGTATATTTTCGGGCTAAGAATCCGTTCGCTTATGGATGACGCAATAATTCGGCTTTCCAGTTTACCTTTCTCGTTGAAGGTAGAGGCTTCAACAACCTCCAAGTCAAAATAATAATTATAGCTTTTACTCATGCTATCAGTTTTCTTGCCTCCGGTCCATTCTATTTGTCTTTTTTCTTTTAATCTTACCTGATAAATCAGGGGCGGCTTTTTCCCGGTCAGATAACCCCTTAGTCGAAAGAGAAGGAACATAAAGACTCCAAAAAATATCCCAAATACAGGCCCCGAAATAAAGATAGCCACCACTCCGATGGCAATAAATATTATCGCAATTCGTCCATCCTGTTTCTGGTCGTAGCCCAGATCTTTTTTACACTCCTCGTATAATTTTTTGAAATCCAGATTATCCATAACCATTCGGGTTAAACTATTGTTTCATTGGTCGGAATTAAAGGTAGATATCTTTACAAGGTATTCTCACTGGCAAATGTGTTAAATAAATTCTCTTCCAAATCCCAATCCCACCCCTTACTTTACGATCTCAAATCTTTTCTATGCCCGATTTTCAAATTAAAAAGAACCCGAAGTCTTACGATGTGTGCATCGTTGGCTCTGGTGCCGGTGGCGGTATGGCCGCTTATGTATTGGCCAATGCTGGAATAAAAGTGGTGCTGCTGGAGGCAGGCCCCATGTACGATCCCCGGAAAAATGTAACTCAACTTAAATGGCCATGGGAATCTCCGAGAAGAGGGGCAAGCACACCCTTCAGAAACTTTGGCGATTTTGATGCCGCCTATGGCGGATGGGATATTGAAGGTGAACCCTACACGCGAAAAGACGGAACAAAATTCGATTGGTTCCGTGCCCGGATGTTAGGCGGAAGAACAAACCACTGGGGAAGAATTTCCCTGCGCTTCGGTCCCAAAGATTTCAAACGTAAAAGTATTGATGGCCTGGGCGATGACTGGCCCATTGGCTATGATGACGTGGCTCCGTATTACGATAAGATCGATCAACTCATTGGTATTTTTGGATCAAGGGAAA
Source organism: Bacteroidota bacterium (assembly GCA_043767095.1). GTDB lineage: Bacteria > Bacteroidota > Bacteroidia > Cytophagales > Cyclobacteriaceae > ELB16-189. The sequence goes on along the minus strand of JAYUHI010000478.1, from coordinate 14,382 downwards.
ACCTGCCTAACGATCCCGACAGTATTTTTCTTCCGCCACCAAAGCCACGATTGCATGAACTGTTTATCAAAGAAGCGGCAACCTCAATCGGCATTCCGGTAATTCCTTCCCGCTTATCCATCCTCACTAAATCTCTTCCCAATAATAAGGAGAGGGGAGCCTGTTACTACTGCCATCAGTGTAGTCGGGGATGCCAGGTTTATGGCGATTTTTCTTCCTCGTCTGTGTTAGTGAACCCGGCAATGAAAACAGGGAATGTTGATGTGATTGCCAACGCCATGGCCCGCGAAGTGATTACGAATGGTTCTGGAAAGGCCACTGGCATTTCGTATGTCGATAAAACAGACATGCAGGAATATGTAGTCGATGCGAAAGTGGTGGTGTTGGCTGCCAGTACTTGTGAGACAGCCAGGTTATTACTCAATTCGAAATCGTCCATGCATCCTAATGGGTTAGCTAATTCCAGTAATGTGGTTGGAAAATATCTTCACGACTCAACCGGTGCAGGTATGGGAGGTATCCTTCCAAAACTGATAGGACGCAAGCGATATAATGAAGATGGTGTTGGCGGCATGCATGTCTATACACCCTGGTGGCTGGACAATAAAAAATTAGATTTCCCACGAGGTTATCACATTGAATATTATGGCGGCATGGGTATGCCGGGTTACGGTTTTGGTTTTGGGATGCAGGGCACAAATGGAAAATATCCTGGACGTGAGGGGAAACAAAAACAAGCCGGGGGATATGGCGCTTCTCTAAAAGATGATTACCGGTATTTTTATGGGGCTACATTCGGTATGTCGGGTAGGGGAGAGGCGATTGCACGAGAAGACAACTATTGCGAGATCGATCCCAACACGGTGGATAAATTTGGAATCCCTGTTTTACGATTCCATTATAAGTGGAGCGATTACGAAGTGAAGCAGGCAAAGCACATGAAAGAAACCTTTGCCGAGATCATTGATAAAACAGGAGGTGTGGTGACATGGGGAAAGGACGGGGCGGATAAAGATTATGGACTGGAAGCCCCAGGCCGGATTATTCACGAGGTGGGCACAACCCGCATGGGAGATGATCCTAAAAAATCTGCCGTGAACAAATTCAACCAGGCCCATGATTGCAAGAATTTGTTTGTGGTAGATGGCGGCCCGTTCGTATCACAAGCCGACAAAAATCCCACGTGGACAATCTTAGCGCTATCAATGCGTGCATCGGAATATATTATTGATGAAATGAAGAAACAAAACATCTAAACTGAAACTCCTCCCCTCTCCTCCCGAATCATCGGGAGGAGAGGGGCCGGGGGTGAGGCCTTAAAAACATGGACAGAAGAAAATACTTAAAAACCCTCGCAGTCGGAACGATTGGCACAGGCGCATTGCTGCAATCTTGCGAACCCGGAACGAAGCAGGAAACCTTAACCATCCAGGCACCAACCATCGACCGCACCCCCGATGAACTTGCCCACTACAATAAATTAATGAGTGAGAAATTCTTCGATGAGCATGAAATGAAAACCATTTCAATCCTGGCCGATATCATCATTCCCAAAGACGATGTTTCAGGCAGCGCTACTGATGCCGGTGTTCCGGAATTCATTGAGTTCATTGCTAAAGACATGAAGCAGCACCAGGTGCCGTTGCGGGGAGGCATCAAATGGCTGGATCTTCAATGCATGAAAAAGTATTCCAATCCATTTTCAGATTGCACGTCCCAACAACAAATTGAATTGGTTGAACAGATTGCCTTCCCCGACCAGGCCACACCGGAGATGCAGCAGGGTGTAGCTTTTTTCAATCGAATGCGCGATCTTACTGCATGTGGTTTTTTCACCAGTCAGATTGGAATAAAAGATTTAGGATACATGGGCAACACACCCAATCAGTGGGATGGGGTTCCGCAAGATGTGCTGGATCAGTATGGATTGAAATACGATAACCGCACGTTGAATGAAAGTGTAAAATTTGATGTTTAGATTTAGACTTATAATTACCCATTAACCATAAAGAGTATGACAACCCGAAGAAAATTTATCAAACAGGCAGCCCTAACCGCTACTGCCTTTACTATAGTACCAAGATTTACCCTGGGCAAGGGCTACCGTGCACCCAGTGATACTCTATATGTGGCCGGCATCGGTGCTGGCGGCAAAGGCGAAAGTGACATTGCCAACTTTGCCAAGAGCGGCAAGGCTACCATTTCATTCTTGTGCGATGTCGATGATAGAAGAGCCGCCAAAACAGTCACAGACTTTCCGAAGGCAAAGTATTATAAAGACTATCGCAAGTTGATTGAAGAAAATCATAAAAGTTTTGACGCAGTCTCTGTTTCCACGCCTGATCACATGCATGCTGTTCAAGCCTTGGCCGCTATGCAGTTAGGTAAACATGTGTACGTGCAAAAGCCATTAACGCACGACATTTACGAAGCGCGCATACTTACTGAAGCAGCAAAGAAATACAAAGTAGTAACCCAAATGGGAAACCAGGGTGCTTCGGGCGATGGTGTCCGCCAAATGCGCGAATGGTATGAGGCCGGAACTATTGGTGATGTTACAGTTGTGTATTGTTGGACGAACCGCCCTCTTTGGCCACAAGGTGTTCCGTGGTCGGACAAGAAAATTGAAATACCTAAAGAACTGGATTGGAATCTTTGGCTTGGAACTGCACCCTATAAAGATTATGTAGAGAAAATTGTTCCATTCAACTGGCGCGGCTGGTGGGATTATGGAACAGGCGCGCTTGGCGATATGGCGTGTCATATCATTGAACCTGCTTTCCGCGTGCTGGGTCTTGGCTATCCCACGGAAGTGGAGTGCAGCGTTGGCAGTGTTTATATAGATGAGTTTAAGCGCGGATATTTTCCGGAGAGTTGCCCACCCTCATCCCATATTATCATGACCTTCCCTGGAAAAAATGGAAAGCCTAATGTGAAGTTTCATTGGATGGATGGCGGCATTCAACCTGAGCGACCCGAAGAACTTGGCCCCAATGAAAGGATGGGCGATGGTAGCAATGGGGTTATCATGGTTGGCTCTAAAGGCAAGATGATGTGCTCTACCTATGGTGCCAATCCACAGTTGCTTCCAACCACCCGCACCAAAGAAGTCACTGTCCCACAAACAATTAATCGGGTTACAGGTGGAGCCGAAGGCCACTATGCCCAGTGGGTGGAGGCCTGTTTGGCAGGTTATGGGAAAACGGAATTATCCTCGCCATTTGATTTGGCCGGCCCTTTAACCGAAAGTGTGTTGATGGGAAATCTGGCCATACGCAGTTATGATATCCGGAAACCGCGCCCCGGTGGAAGGCCAGATCAGTTCGATTATCCTGGCCGGTTCATTAAACTGCTGTGGGACGGCCCCAACATGAAGATTACTAACTTTGATGAGGCTAACCAGTTTGTGAAGAGGACGTATACTGCGGGATATTCATTGTAATAAAAGAAAACCCTTAAATTTGATCTCATGACTGAAATAGAGGAAATACTAAAGTTAAGTCCCGCAGAAAAAATCTTGCTGATAGAGAAAATATGGGAATCAGTACCGCATGAGGCCATTAATGTGACTGAATCGCAGCGATCAGAAATGAAAGAAAGACTAGAGCGGTATCAGACAGGAAAAACGAAATTTTACACTTGGGATCAAATTAAAAAAGAACTGAGAGGTTGATGCACTATCAACTTCTGATCTCCGATGAGACCCGCCTCGACATCTTTGATGGTTTTTTATGGTATGAACAACAGCGTGAAGGATTGGGTTTTGATTTTGAGTTGTGCCTCGAGGCAGGCCTCGCTTATATTCAAAGGAACCCATTATCGAGGCAGATAAAATATGATGAAATCCGAATTCATTTCATTCAAAAATTCCCATATGGAGTTCACTACTTGGTTGAAAAAGACATAGTGAGGATATTGGGTGTTTTTCATACTCGTAAAGATCCTAAAAGTTGGAGGGAACGCTTAAAGTAAATTACCTTTCGATTGTCTTCTTTATCGCTTACTTTGGAACTTCTATACAATCAAAATACAAAAACAAAAAATTGAAACCATGATCTCCAGAAGAAGTTTCATCAAACAAGCCACAGTAGCAACGGCATTCACCATTGTGCCTCGCTTTGTTTTAGGCAAGGGCTTTATCGCGCCAAGCGATACGCTTTATATTGCCGGCATTGGCGTGGGTGGAAAAGGCGAGAGCGACCTCACCGGTTTTGCCGGAAGCCCTGATGGGAAAACCAAAGGAAACCCGAAAGCTAAAATTTCTTTCCTATGCGATGTGGACGACCGTCAGGCGGTAGGCTCAATAAAGAATTTTCCTAAGGCGGTTTACTACAAGGACTTCCGCGTGATGCTGGACAAGGAGGCAAAAAATATTGATGCCGTTTCCGTCTCCACTGCCGATCACACCCATGCGGTGGCTGCTATGGCCGCCATGCAACGAGGCAAGCACGTGTATGTGCAGAAGCCGCTCACGCATGATATTTATGAAGCGCGCATGCTCACCGAAGCGGCCCGGAAATATAAAGTGGTTACCCAAATGGGCAATCAATACGCTTCCGCGGATCACGTGCGAACAACCAAAGAATGGGTTGATGCCGGTTTGATTGGCGATGTACACACCGTACTCACGTGGACAAACCGGCCGGTGTGGCCGCAAGGCATTCCAACGCCAACGGGAAAGTTTGACGTTCCCAAAGAAGTCGATTGGGATTTATGGATAGGCCCGGCAAAAATGATTGACTTCAATCCCGCCTATCTTCCATTCAATTGGAGGGGTTGGTGGAGTTTTGGCACTGGAGCTTTGGGCGATATGGCTTGTCATATTATGGATGCCGCTTTCCGGATATTGCCGATCGATTATCCCACGGAAGTAGAGTGCAGTTCAACAACAGCGTGGGAAGGTTTTTTTCAGGAAGCGAATTATGCGGATAGCTGTCCGGCTTCATCCATCATTCATTTAAAGTTCCCCCGCAAAGATGGCAAGGGCGATGTAAAATTTACCTGGATGGATGGCGGCCTGGTTCCGAAACGACCCGATGAATTGCTGCCCGATGAACAAATGGGCGACTGGGGCAATGGATATATTTTTGAAGGCACTAAAGGCAAACTGATGGCAAACTACAGCAAGGCGCCTGTGCTGCTGCCAACGGCCAGAATGAAGGACGTTACATTCCCCAAACAAACCATTCCCAGAATTGCAGGAGCAGAAGATGGCCATTACACACAATGGGTTGATGCGTGTATAGCCGGTTATGGCAAGATGGAATTGAGTTCGGCATTCGATTTTGCCGGCCCATTTACAGAGGCTGTTTTGATGGGCAATTTAGCAATCCGAAGCTATGCTATGCGCAACGATAAAGGTTATCCAGGCCGTAAGAAACTTCTCTGGGATGCGAAGAATATGAAGATCACCAACTTCGATGACGCCAACCAATTTGTGAAGAGAGAGTATAGAAGCGGGTGGAGTTTGTAGGGAGATTATTTGCCTAATCTGTATTTTGCTAAAAGGCTGATGTTAATCCAGCCAGGGGGTATATTCATGATGGCACCCCTAATTCTGTTCCCTTCAAATCGAAATTCAAATTCTGTCCGTTGGGTTTTTATGCCAGCCCCACCAAAAGCACCTCCATGTGGGATGCCAAATTTGCTCACTCCGCTTTTAGGGAAAATATCTGAATCGCGCCTCTAGACGGCAGTAGCGCCAGAGAAGGATGCAGATCGATATCCGCCAATCTGGAAGAACAAGTTTGTTTTGACCGATGTGGTTGAATACCGTACGGCAATGTTGAGTGTCAGGTGTTTAATTGCGATTTCATTATCGCTTATGTATTTGAATGGGCCAACATAATATTCGTGGGTGTAGGGTTTGCCATTTACCATCCCAAATGTTAACTCGTTGTACAGGCCCCATTTTCCCTGGCCTCGTTTACGGTAGGCCACAAAGTATGCCCCAACCTGGGGAGCCAAGGCACTCAACTCTTTGGATCCCAGTTGTTGGGTAAAATCCAAGGCAACTTTAGCGACCCCCGCACCCGCTAATAAGCCTTTCTGGAAGTAATACTTTTTGGCGTATTGTTTCACATACTCCACTTTACCAACACAGGAATTGTACTTTTTGATAAAAGCGGTCAACGCTTTTTCACTGTAGTCCAACTGCTCCACAGTTTTTTGGCTCTCCGGGCAATCGGTAGTTTTGTTCTTGAGTGTTTGTTTATAGACTGGAAGAAAGCCACCGTATTGACCTCCCTTTTCTTTTACTGTCCCCGACCTAATGATTTTTTTTAATTCCAGCTGCGCAATTGCTTCGTTGTCCGCTTTGATGAAAAAATACTCCACGTCTTCAAAATCCATCCTGAACAATTGGATTTTGCCAAGACAGAGAACGGTGAGAAATCCATTGAATGTTAATTGGCGACTATCCTTTAAGGATATAGTGCTGGATTCATTTTGTTGGGTGGTAAACGAAAATGAGGCTCCTGAATATAACTCCATACTATTCTCTATATAGAAATAGCGGACAGTGGCTGGGCTATACTCAACAGCATTTTCGTTTTCTGATTTTTTGAATTTAAAAATTGTGGGGCTGCTGGCCCATTGCTGATCATCAATAAATCCCTTCACCGTATCCCCATTTTGCAGCACAATGTATCCAGGTTTGAAATCCTCATATGCCAGGCATACCTGCGTGACAGCGACTAAAAAAATAATGATTGTAGTTTGCTTCATATTTGCGTCTTTCGAAGTAATATTAGAAATAAATCAAACCGCTACCACAATGTTAAGATCATTATTTTTTATTTCGGTTTTACTTTCCCCTCAGGCTAACCTGCTCTCCCAGCAATTCGATCCTCAAACTTTTTCCAATCTTCGCTTCCGTTTCATTGGCCCGGATGGTAATCGCGCTATTTCAGTTGTGGGTGAGCCGGGCAACCCCAACATTTCCTACATAGGCGCTGCTTCGGGTGGCATTTGGAAAACAGATGATGCCGGTGTTACCTGGCGATCGGTTTTTGATAAGACCGATGATTCTTCCATTGGCGCGCTGGCCGTTGCACCGTCCAATCCGAAACAAGTGTGGGCTGGAACAGGTGAGACTTTTGTAATTCGTCCGTTTCATGCTGTTGGCAATGGCGTTTATAAATCTTCTGATGCCGGCAAGACGTGGAAGAATTTAGGTCTTGAAAAAACTTTCAGAATCAGTCGCGTCATCGTTCATCCTACCGATACGAATACTGTCTATGTTGCTTCCCTCGGGCACACGCATAGCGCACAGCAAGAGCGTGGCATTTACAAAACGATTGATGGCGGAAAATCATGGGAGCGTGTTCTCTTCGTGAATGAAAATACAGGTGCATCAGATTTGTCTATGGACTCTCAAGATCCAAACATTCTCTACGCAGCCATGTGGCAGGTAGATATTAAAACCTGGGGCTTGAACAGCGGTGGCCCTGGCAGTGGAATTTATCGCAGCAAAGACGGAGGCAAAACCTGGGAGCCATTGCGAAATGGATTGGAGAGCGGGCCTAATCATCCTGTTGGAAAAACTTCGGTTGATGTGGCGTACAGCAATCCTAACATTGTGTATGCTTTAGTGGAGGACAAAGAACCACGACTCTATCGTTCTGAAAACAAAGGCGACAGTTGGACACTCATGCAAAAAGACCATTCGATGGGTCAACGAGCCGGGTACTACATCCGCCTTCGCGTTGCCACGGATGATGAGAACAGGGTTTACACGATTTGTGTGGGTGTGAAGATGTCGTTGGATGGAGGAAAAACTTTCTCCAATGAAATGGGGCAATGGGCACCGGGTGGAGACAACCATGACATGTGGTTCGATCCCAAAGATTCCAAACGCATCATGTGTGCCCACGATGGTTGCGTGAACATGAGCAGTAACTACGGCAAAACCTGGAGGAATATAAGTTTGCCGATCGCACAGATGTATCACATTGCGGTTGATGATAGAGTGCCGTATTATGTTTACAGCAACCGGCAGGATGCCTGGAGCTATCGCGGCCCAAGCCGTTACCTGGGCGGCTTTTCAATTCCTCTGGGCACATGGCATGGTGTAGGAGGATGCGAGAGCGGTTATGCACAACCCGATCCATTCGATAACAACATCGTGTGGAGCGGATGTTACGATGGCGGCCTTGATATTTTTGATCTCACCACCATGCATCCGCGCGATGTGCGTGTTTACCCGATGACTCAGATTGGTGCCACGCCAGCGAACGCCAAGTATCGCTGGCACTGGACTTTCCCGCAGGTGTTGTCCGTTCACACCAAAGGCAAAGCCTGGGTGGGCAGTCAGTTTGTGCATGAATCATCCAATGGAGGACAAACGTGGAATGTGATTAGCCCTGACTTAACAACGAATGATAAAACCCACCAGCAAAATTCGGGCGGCATGGCCAGCGATAATTTGATGACGTGGGATGGCTGCACATTGTATTCGATGGCCGAGTCGCCCGTGAAGTCTGGAATACTTTGGACAGGCAGTAACGATGGACAGGTGAATGTTACCGAAGATGGTGGAAAAACCTGGAAGAATGTCTCTGCTAATATTTCGGGATTGCCAAAGTGGGGAACCATCCGGAACATTGAAGCATCTTACTTTGATGCAACCACTTGTTATGTTGCCGTTGATGCGCACTATGTTGGCGATTTCGGCTCGTATCTTTTTAAGACTACTGATCTCGGTAAAACATGGACGAGGGTTGCTGTATCACTTCCTGAATCCAATTCCAATTTCATCAATCAGATAAAAGAAGACCCGGCAAAGAAGGGTTTGCTGTGGATGGGAACGGATAAGGGATTGTATTTCTCTCCGGATGATGGAGGTAATTGGATTAGGATAAAAAATAATCTTCCTCCCGCGCCCATTTACGGCATCACCATCCAAAAGAATTTCAGGGACTTGGTTATTGCCACGTATGGAAGGGGGATTTATATTTTAGATGATGTGACACCCTTCCGGGAATTTTCTGAACAGGTGCAGCAATCGGAAGTGCATCTTTTTTCTTTGCGGCCTGCCTATCGCTTTCAGCGCATGGATGGAATTAAAACAGAAGACAGTTACACCAACGGGCAGAACCCGCCTTACGGGGCCGACATCAATTATTTTTTGAAAGAGAAGGCGAAGGACAGTGTGGAGGTGTTGATTCTGAATTCAAAGAATGAAACCATCCAAACAATAAAAGGAGTCAACAAGCCGGGCATTCAACGAGTGTATTGGGATTTGCGTCATCAGGATTACGTATTGCCCAAACTGCTTACTAAGCCGAGAGAAAAAGATTGGGTGAAACTCGATGACAAGGGTGAGCGCAGCATGTTTGTTTTTGATTTAGACATTGGCCCCGGCCTAACGCCAACCCTCGTACCACCGGGAACTTACACCATAGTATTGAAAATTGGTACAAAGGAATTTAAACAGGCAGTTTCTGTTTTGAAAGATCCTAATTCAAAAGGTACGGATGCCAGCATGGCCAAGCAATATGAACAAGGCATCCGGCTTTTTACTTCGATCAACACGACAATAAAAATGATTGAAGACATGGAGAAAATGCGTTCGCAACTCCTGAAAAAGTCTGCCGATAAAGGGGCCATAGCCCTCGAAGAAAAAATCTATCAATTAGAAAGCAAGTTGCATGATGTGTATCAGACAGGAGCTCGTATGGATATTTTCAGGAACGCACCGCAGTTGCTGGAACGTTTTTCGGCTATGGCCAAGGAAGGTATTATTTCCAGTGCCGATAGCGCCCCTACCGATCAGCAAATGGAGGTTTACAATATCCTGAGCCAGCAACTTATCGAGATTCAAAACTCCTTTGAGTTGCTTAAGCAAAGCAAGGACATGAAGAAAATGAATTTGAAAATGTAAAGTTTAACCCAGATTATTCAATAGCCCCGACCTTCAGGTCGGGGGAAAATAAAAGGAAGAATATTGGCTTTAGCCAAAAATTATATTAGGCTAAAGCCCTTAGGTTTTTACCTTCATTTGTTCCCCGACCTGAAGGCCGGGGCTATTTTTCAAATGCATAATCTGGGTTTGATAAAACTGATTTTAATCAACTTTTAAAACAATAACAATTCGGTAACATTGTGGTCTCTATTTTTACGGCCAGGATTTATCCAATAATTAAACCATTGTTATGCATCGCCTTGTTTATAGTATTTTTCTGTTAGCCCTATTGTCCACTCCAGTTCAAGCTCAAACGCGCGACCGGGTCAACCAGGGTGTAGAATGGCTGGGTATCAGTTCAGTTGTAAAACTCTCTCCCCGGTTTGGGGTGTTTGTTGATGGTCAGTTCCGGTTTGCCCGTCAGTTGGAAAACATGCAGCATATGTTGCGGTTTTCGCTGGACTATAACGTAAACAGTAAGTTTTCTGTCTCGCCCATTGGATACTCTTTCATTTGGAATTATAAATATGGGGTGCAACCGGTGACCATCATTAACAATGAGCACCGCCTTTACCAGCAACTCCAGTACAAACATGCCATCGGGAAATTCTTTTTTACTCACCGGTTTAGAACTGAGGAGCGATTCATTCAGAATCATACGGTCGATCCTGAGGGAGAATATTCAAATTTTCAATTTCGCATCCGCCACCGCATCTGGTGCAGCCGGCCAATTGGAAAAGACAAAATTGAACCGAAGACCTGGTACCTGGCTGTCTTTTATGAGGGCTTTATGAGTTGGGGCAAGTTGGTAACCTTCGATAATAAAATTGACCAAAGCCGGTTGTTCTTTGGCCCAGGCTATCAGTTTAACGGCCACGTAAACCTTCAGGCGGGCCCTTATTATCAGCATCTCATTAAGCGGCAAGGTTTGCAGGAAGAGAACAACCTGGGCGTGTTCGTACAGCTTAACTACAATTTCGACCTTACTAAACCTGCTGTTAAGTAAGTGTATTTCTTTTACTCCAATCATTCAAAATAATATTAAACCAGGGGGTGAACTCTCCTGGTTTTTTATTCACGGATTCTTGTAAAGCAGATATGGATATAAATTGCCAATCTGCAACTTCGGCTGGGTCAGGAACGGGAACGCCATCAAACTTTCCAATGAACACATGATCCAGTTCATGCTCAATGAGATTGTTTTCGAGAAGGGTTTTGTAAATGAACTTGTAGGCAAACTTCAATTGAACATCAATGCCCATTTCCTCTTTTAATCTTCGTGGTACTGCTTCTTCGATCGGTTCACCTGGCCGTGGGTGGCTGCAGCAGGCGTTAGACCAAAGGCCAGCACTATGATATTTTGAATGGGATCGCTGCTGAATGAGCATTTCACCTTTTGAATTGAAAATTAATATTGAAAACGCGCGGTGAAGCACACCCTTTTGGTGGGCCTCCATTTTTTCCATAGTTCCCATTTCATTATCCTGATGGTCAACTAAAATAACGTGTTCCATAAATCAGACCGGTTGAATGGTAGTTTTACGGAATATCTTTTCTACAGCTTCAGCACGGAATTTAAAAATATCCCTCACCTGTTTTTCAACCAATAAAGAATTAACAAGTCTTCCAAGCAGGCCAAACGGAAGCGCGTAACTTACGTCATCAATCATTTCAGTTCCTGCCTTGCCGGCCGGCAGGCCATCATCTTTTTCCCGAAAAAAGTGTTGGTGATACCACATTGCAAACGGGCCAAATTTCTGCTCGTCAACAAAGTATTGCCTGGGCACTACATTTTTTATTTCCGATGTCCATCGCACCCGGAGAAAAGGAAATGGACTTAACTTGTACGAAATCAATTGACCGGAATACATGGAGGTGCCGCCCGTCTGGAGCAGCGTTTTAAAGTTAACGGAAGGTGGTGTTATGAGGCGAAGATTACCCGGTGTGGAGAAAAAATCCCAAACATCATCCAAACTGGCCGGGATGAATTGGGTTTGTTTAAACGTGTAGACTTTCATTTTAATTTGGTTCGAATCACAAGGAAATCATTTTGGCTGATGCTTTGATTAGTCCTGAGTTGTCATATTATAAAAACTAGTGTTTCATATCGAACCCTGACAGGGGTTTCAGAACCCTGTCAGGGTTAGTGGTCGTAATGTGACACAGTAGGATTAGTCATTAGTGTTGCTAAATTGTTCAAAATACTTTGAATGCCATCGACTAACGGAAAATCAATTGAAGCCCGCGGGAAAGCATGGTTCCAAAAACAAGGGTGGAAGCCATTCGACTTTCAGTTGAAGGCATGGCGAGCACACGCAGATGGAAAGTGTGGAATTGTGAATGCACCAACAGGAAGCGGTAAAACCTATTCGTTGCTGATTCCTTCTTTGCTTCACAAGCCTGTGGTTGCCGGCAGAATCCAATCAAAAGGACTAAAAGTAATTTGGATAACCCCCATCCGGGCACTCTCCAAGGAAATAGAAATTTCCGCCAAGCGGGTAATTGAAGGTATGGATTTGAAAATGAAGGTTGGCATTCGTTCGGGCGACACTAAGCAAAAAGACCGCGAGAAACAAAAGCTAAATCCACCTGATCTGCTCATTACCACTCCCGGAAGTTTGCATTTGCTGATAACGCAAAAAGGCTACCCGGAGTATTTTAAGAATCTTCACACAGTAGTAGTAGATGAATGGCACGAGCTGATGGGCAGCAAACGTGGGGTGCAAATGGAGTTGGCGCTTTCGCGATTGAAGGGCATTGTTCCGGATCTAAAAATCTGGGGCATATCGGCCACCATCAGTAACATGGAAGAGTCGCTTCAGGTTTTGTTGGGTGTTCAAGCAGACTCAAACGATCAAGTGGTCATCAAATCAAATATTAAAAAGGAAGTAGAAGTGGTTTCAATTCTGCCTGATAAAGTAGAACTCCTTCCCTGGTCGGGTCATCTCGGCATTCACCTGATCGATAAAACAATTCCCATCATCCAGGCCAGCACCAGTACATTGGTGTTTACAAACACTAGATCCTTTGCCGAAATCTGGTATCAGAAATTGCTGGATCGTGCACCTGAATTGTCGGGGCAAATTGCCATGCATCACGGTTCCATAAGTCAGAACATGCGTCATTGGGTGGAGGATCAACTGCACGCAGGAAAGTTAAAGTGTGTGGTGTGTACCTCCAGCTTAGACTTAGGTGTGGACTTTCGGCCGGTTGAAACTGTCATTCAGGTTGGTTCACCAAAAGGCATCGCGCGGTTTCTTCAACGTGCGGGACGGAGCGGTCACCAACCCGGAGCGGTGAGCAAAATTTATTTTTTACCCACGCATTCTCTTGAATTAATTGAAGCCGCTGCTATTCGCGAAGGGATTAAGCGTGGTATCCTGGAAGAGCGCATTCCTTATGTCCGATCGTTTGATGTGCTCATTCAATATATGATGACACTTGCCGTTTCGGATGGATTTGATCCGAAAGAAATTTACGAAGAAGTCAAAAGCACGTTCAGTTTTCATTCGCTGTCGGAAGATGAATGGCATTGGCTCTTGAATTTTATTACCACCGGAGGAAATTCATTAACCGCATATGATGAGTTCAGAAAAGTGGAAATTGAAAACGGCAGGTATAAAGTAGAGAACCGTTCGATTGCTCACCGTCATAGACTTTCGGTGGGAACAATCGTGGGTGATATTTCAATGATGATTAAATACGTTTCGGGAAAATATCTCGGCAGCATTGAAGAGCATTTTATTTCACGTCTCTCGCCTGGCGATGTTTTTTGGTTTGCCGGTAAAGCGCTTGAATTAGTGCGCGTAAAAGATATGGAAGCGCAAGTGCGGAAATCGAAAAAGAAATCCGGTCGCGTTCCATCCTGGCAAGGCGGTCGCATGCCCTTGTCTTCGCAAATGGGGGAGATGATACGGGTGAAGATTGATGAAGTAGCGGCCCCCCGGCCCCCGAAGGGGGAGGATGTAGGTTCTCCAAACCAATTCAGTCCTAAAGAAAGAATTGGGGCCAATTCTGAATCTGTTACTCTCGGCTTGGAGTCCGGTGAAGGCGCTGTGGCGGTTCCTCCTTCGGCCTGTCCCGAGCCTCGAGGGAGGGTTAGGAGGTTGCGGGGAGATGTTGAATTGGAATTTATAAAGCCATTGACTGACCTACAAAGAAAGTTATCCCACATCCCCTCACTCAAAGAATTTTTAGTGGAGTATCTGGAAACTTCAGACGGGTATCATGTTATGATGTACCCCTTCGAGGGGAGATTTGTGCATGAAGGCATAGCTTCGCTGGTGGCGTATCGCATTTCGCAAATCAAACCCATTTCGTTTTCCATTGCTATGAACGACTATGGGTTTGAACTATTGGCCGACCAGGAAATTCCACTGTATGAAGCGCTCGAAACCAATTTACTGGGTGAGGATAATTTACTGAAAGACATTCAGGCCAGTGTGAACAACATAGAAATGGCGCGCAGAAAATTCCGA
>JAYUHI010000477.1:0-7746 GCA_043767095.1 Bacteroidota bacterium | reverse complement strand
TTTGTTCGTGAAAGTCTTGCTGCGTGAGGGCCATCGTAATTTGCCTTCCCCGGTCGGTTCGGAAATTAAAACATATAACCACATCACCTTCGCGGATGGTGGCAACGGGAGATCCTTTTCCATCGGTGACAACTATTGGTTTAATAAACTCATCGGTCACCCCATCATCATAAGAAGACTGAATGGCTTCAACCGCATTTTCTGATTCCTTTCCTTTTCCATGCACGAGCAGATCATACGCCAATTTAATGCGCTCCCATCGCTTGTCGCGGTCCATGGAATAATACCGACCAATCACACTGGCCACTTTCCCGGTGGTTTTGTTCATGTGTTTCTCTAACTCGGCAACGTATGCTTTTCCACCCTTCGGATCGGTGTCCCTTCCATCCGTAAAAACATGGACAAACAGTTTTTCAATTTTGTTTTGATGGGCAATGGTGCACAATGCTTTCGCGTGATTAATATGCGAGTGAACGCCACCATCGGAGAGGAGACCCATCAGATGAACCGATTTGTTTTTCTCTTTTGCATATTGAATCGCTTCCAATAAAACCGGATTGGTATCTAACTCTTTATCCTCCACGGCCTTGTTAATGCGAACTAAATCCTGGTACACCACACGGCCAGCCCCAATGTTCATGTGGCCAACCTCAGAGTTGCCCATTTGCCCGGGCGGCAAACCAACAGCCAGGCCCGATGCTTCCAACTTACTGTGAGGATATTTTTTATAAAGGGAATTGATGTAGGGGGTTTTAGCGGCATCAACCGCAGAGACTCGCTTGTCTTTGGCGATGCCCCATCCGTCTAAAATCATCAGCAGCACTTTCTTGGTCATGACATTAAAATTTGGATGGCAAAGGTAGTATTTAAGGGGTTTTATGGAGTAATTATTTAGCCCTAAACCACTTGGTTGTCATTTTTATACAACCAATTAATGGCATACTTTTGGACTTGTTTACGGTGATGAAAATGCAAAAAATACTTGTACTGTTGCTGATAATGGGCGGAGGGGCAGCCATTGCGCAGGATATTTTTGCCCCCATGAAGGCCGCAATAAAAGCTGGGAACACGGAACAACTATCCAAGTACTTTAACCAAAACCTCGATGTGAACATTGAAGGTAACCTGAATACGTTCAGTAAACCACAAGCGGTTTTTGCCATTGGTGAATTTTTTAAAGCTCATCCACCAACCGATTTCACCATTGTGCACAAGGGTTCTTCACAAGGGGGATTGCAGTTTGCCATTGGCAAGTACATCAGTAATAAAGACAGCTACTCGGTGTTAATCCGCGCGAAAGAAACTGGAGACGCCCGGCTGATCCATGAGATCAGCTTTGTGAAAGAAAAGAATTAACCGTGAGGCCCTGGTACCTCTCTGCCGAAGCCATCAATCATTTTATTGATTCCGCATTCGCGGAAGACGTTGGCGAGGGTGATCATTCAACTATGGGCTCAGTTCCTAACGGTTTGGTTGTTAATGCCAACTTGCTGGTGAAGGAAAATTGCATTTTAGCCGGCATTGAACTGGCCGGAAAAATCTTTCAACGGGTTGACGCTGATTTACAAACTCAATTTTTTAAGGGCGATGGAATAAAGGCCAGCCCGGGTGAAGTGGCATTTGCTGTTGAGGGCAAGGCACGATCGATTCTATCTTGCGAAAGGATTATTTTAAACTGTATGCAGCGCATGAGCGGAATTGCCACGATGACTCACCGGCTAAATGAATTGATTAAAGATACAGGTGCGCGGTTGATGGACACTCGCAAAACCACGCCCAACTTCAGGCTCATGGAAAAATGGGCCGTGCATATTGGCGGAGGCTTAAACCACCGGTTTGCTTTGGAGGACATGATTTTGTTAAAAGATAATCATATCGACAGTGCCGGTGGAATTACAAAGGCGGTTGAATCGATCAGAAAATATTTAAAGCAATCGGGCAAGGACTTAAAGATTGAAGTTGAAACCAGAACATTGGATGAGGTTAGAGAAGCGTTAGAGTTGAAGGTCGATGTGATCATGCTGGACAACATGAGTTTAAATCAAATGAAAGAAGCTGTTCAGTTAGTAAACGGTCAATGTAAACTGGAAGCGAGCGGAGGAATAACCGAAGAGAACATCCGGCCTGTTGCAGAGACTGGAGTAGATTATATTTCTATGGGCGCGTTGACGCATTCGGTTAAAAGCATTGATCTTAGTTTGAAGGTGGCAGAGGCGGACAGACCGAAGTAGGCAGTAGGCAAAAATACAATAGGCAGGTTATCGCCTTGCCTACTGCTTACTTTGCGAAAACCCCTTCTGTCTCACCGCTTCGTAAAGCGCAATGCCCGCAGCCACCGATACATTAAGGGAATGGATTTTCCCCACCATTGGAATTTTAGCCAAACAATCGGCCTCTTTCAATAACTCCGGCAACACGCCATCTTCTTCTGATCCGAAAATCAACGCCAGCGGCCCGGTTAAATCAGTGTTGAAAATTATTTCGGAAGCGCGCTCGGTGCAGGCCACGATTTTCAATCCTGAGTTTTTCAACTCGCGCATAGTTTGCTTTAAATTTTTGCTGCGGCACACCGGCACAAAATTCAACGCCCCTGCAGAAGTTTTCATGGCATCGGCCGAGATAGGCGCTGAACCTTTCTCCGGAATTACAATGGCTTGTATTCCCGCTGTTTCTGCTGTACGAACGATAGCGCCAAAGTTTCGCACATCAGTAACCCGGTCGAGGATTAAAACAAACGGCTCGCGGCCATCACTGAAAACGGCATGCACAATGTTTTCCACTGATTCAAAATGAATGGAAGAGAGTAAGGCAATCACCCCCTGGTGATTTTTACTGGAAAGGCCTGCCAGTTTTTGTTCGGGCACATAATTAAACGGCAGCCCTGATTTCCGGGCCAGGTCTATCAGTTCATGAACTAAATCATTTCTTAGGCCTTGTTGAATCAAGATGGTTTCAATATCACGGCCTGCCCGGATGGCTTCTATCACCGCACGGGTTCCGTAAATCATTTCTTTTTTGTCCATGTAGTTTTTTAAAGAATAAGGACACTTTCGAGAGATCCTGATTATAACTTTGGGTTTACTGGAGATTATTGTGAGACTCTGACCTCCACTTTGTGCGACCATTTATTTTGAACCACATAGAAACATAGGCACATAGGTTTCACATAGTTTGGCATGTGTGGATTTCTATGTGCCTATGTAACTATGTGGATCAAATTTACTTTCAAAAGATTCCAGTAGAACCATAACTTGTAAGTAGTTTAATGTTCTAACATTCAAAACCTGCTTTTCCTCCACATGTCAACCAGCGAATACCATTCCTGCATATATTGTTTGTCGCGCTGCAATTTGTAATTCTCAGGACAGAAAACACTGCCCGATTTATTAAAGACAAACTTGGTTTTTTGATTCCGGTAATACCAAATCTCATTGTCGGTTGTGCGGCTCACTTCATCGGGCTTGCCGTAAATAATGTAAATCATGCCCCGGTCTGTTTTCCATCCTTCTTTGTATTCGGTAAAATACTTATTGGCTTTCTCCACCCGCTGGAAGTAGGATCGCATCAGGTCTTTGGCCCGCTCTTTATCGCGGGTGATTTCCAAAATCACTTTATCGAATGCCGCTTTGTCGCCTTTCGCTGCCGTTAATTGTTTGTACTCATCATTGGTGGTTATGTAAACGAGCGGGTCAACCAGGGAAGCCACACGGGTGAATTTTGGATAGCTTTTGTCGGTCACTAAAAAAGAAACCCCTTGAGCTAATGAAGTATCTTCCTGTAACAGGTAAAGGCCAATTGATTTTGTTGCGAATGATTGATCCACTACAAATACTGAATCTGATTTTAGGAACGGATCAGTTCGCTCTGTATCGGCAAAGGAAGGTAATGCAGGAGGGAAAATTGTTTTATAGAAAAATCCATAAGCCTTCTTGTCGGATGAATTATCAATAGAAAGATTGGATGCTGAAGGAAAATACCTTTTCAGTGAAGAGGCACCATCAACGGTAATCAATTTGTTTACTGGCCATAAAGGATCGACCGGTTTATAAAAGTAAAAGATTCCCTGCGTTGTTTGATTCGTAACCTTCGCCACGATGTACCAAATTGTTGTTGAGGCCGTAACAGGAAAGAATGCGGTTAACGTGTTCGATGATTTTGAGAGGACAGAATCTTTTGATGCAACAGGCTGGCCGCTCCGTCCAGTCAGGTTGGGCCTGTTTTCCCAACTGATGGAATACGTGTCAACCGGGTATTCCTGTCGGTTCGAAATAAGTTGGTAGTAAACCTTCACCTGCTTGCCCGATTGCACCGGCATGATATTGAATTCCAGTTCTGTGGTGGGGTCGTACCAGTAATTAAAATTTTGACTGGATAGCGATTGGCTATAGTCGGGAAAACTCAAGAGTAAGCCGAAACTAAAAAGAATGAATCTCATAACTTATTACCGACCTGTTTCAATGTTCGAAATTTAAATATACAACGATATTTTCAAGGATAGCTTGTAGCTTTGACCGCAAAATTTATGTCCATCTACGCCACAGAAATCACCTCCGAAACAGAGCCTTCGGATAATCCCATCCACCACCGGCTGGTGAAACCTTACGTACTGGCCCGCGATTATATTTCAGGTGATGTGCTGGAAGTAGGATGCGGTGAAGGCCGGGGAATAAGTTTGTTGATGGACAAGGTCAAATCATTCACCGCGTTAGACAAAATTGATGAGGCCCTTCGAAAACTCAGAGTTCAATATCCTGACGGGAAATTCATAACGGGGAACTTTCCCCCTTTTTCTATACCATCCGATGCTTTTGATTTTGTTATCTGCTTCCAGGTTATTGAGCACATTCGCGATGACAAATTCTTTTTGAAAGAGATGCACCGCGTACTAAAGCCAGGTGGCCGCGCGTTGATCACAACGCCCAACCGTCCTCTTTCCCTTACCCGAAACCCCTGGCATGAACGGGAATACACGGGCCATGAACTGCTGATGCTTGTTCAATCAATTTTTCAGGAAGCAACGATGAAAGGGATTACCGGCAATGAAAAAGTTATGAGCTATCATGAACAAAACCGGAAATCGGTCAGGCGCTTCACCCGTTGGGATGTGCTGGATTTGCAGCATCGTCTGCCGGCATCCTTCTTGCGAATGCCTTATGAAATCCTCAACCGGATGAACCGCAAAAAACTAAAGGCAGGAAACAGTGAGTTGGTAATGGGCATTACGCATGAAGATTATTTTTTGACCAACGATTCGATTAATTGCCTTGATCTATTTTTGGAAGTGAGGAAATAGTTGGTTTTCCAGAACAAGTCGACTGAAACTATCAGCAATTTAAAACCGGATTACCAACCTGGCGCCAGTCCCTGAGAGATACAATTTTGTTTTAAAGCGATGCGTTTTTACATCCACCCCATTGTAAAGGTCAATAGCTTTTTTCGATTGACGCCTGTGCCTGATATCAATAGGAAGAGCCACTGCAAAAAAAGCGGTGCCGATGGCAACAAACTCCCATTGCGGTGTTCCCCCGCTAATAAGTGATGCTATAGGTACGGCTATGGATATAATACCACCAAAACCAAACACTCCGGCAATATTCTTGTTCACCATGGCACTTCTAAATAGCTCATGAGCGGGTTTATTATCCCTTAATGTTTCCAGAACCTCGCGCGAGGAGATATCTACTGTATCAAGTGAATACCTGACGCTACCAAAACTGGTAGTCATGGAAAGTTTTTGAGCAAGGGATGGTAAGGCACAAAGTGAAATAAGAACGAGTAAAATAAATTTCATTAAAGGAAAAATTGGAAGGTAGAGAGAATTATTTCAACCGGTTGGCCACTTCATCCCAGTTCACCACATTCCACCAGTTGGCCACGTAATCGGCCCGCTTGTTTTGATACTTCAGATAGTATGCATGTTCCCAAACATCAAGCGCCAGCAACGGAGTTCCTTTGAGTTCAGACAAGTCCATCATAGGATTATCCTGATTAGGGGTTGACCCGATTTTTAGTTTTCCATTATCGTTCACCAGCCAGGCCCACCCCGACCCGAACCGGCCCATAGCTGCTTTGGTAAATTCTTCTTTAAACTTATCGAAAGAGCCGAAAGTACTGTTAATGGCCTCACTGATTTTTCCAGATGGATTTGAACCTCCCTGTTTCATCACCTGCCAGAAAAAATTATGGTTCCACACACCACCGCTGTTGTTCCTCGCTTTCGCGGAAAGTTTAGAGGCATTGGAAAAAAATTCCGCCTCCGTGGAGTATGTGATGTTCTCTGCCGCAATAGCATCGTTCACATTTTTCAAATAGGCTGCATGGTGCTTGTTGTAATGAATGTCCATGGTAACGGCATCGATGTTCGGTTCCAGGGCAGCGTAATCGTAAGGCAATTTGATTTGCGAAAATTGAAAAGCTGAGGGAGCCCCTAAAACTTTGTTGAATGAAAGCGTTGCCCCTGCGGCTGTGAGTAAAGAGATCTTTACAAATTCTCTCCGGTCAATGGTTTTCATAGTATTGGCTGTTTAGTCGGTTAATCCTACTGCGTAGATGATCAACTTTTTCAATTGATTTGGGCTAAAGCCCAACTGTTCTTCGAAACAATTGCCACGGGCTTAAGCCCGTGGCAATGGAACCAAAAATTTTTAAGGACTTTAGTCCATTATTCAAAAGCATCTTGCACCCACCCTGTTGAATGTCAGTAAAATTAGCTAAAAATAAGTAGCTTGCATGAAGCTTAAAATTAAACCCATGCCTGAAATATTGTATGATGAAGTGCCTTCATTGGATTTGGCCAACTTCACGAATGACGATCCGGAAAAGAAAAAAAAGTTTGTAGCCGATTTAGGTGCGGCATACAATAGCATCGGCTTTGTGGCCATTCGAAACCACTACCTCACCGAGGAATTGTCTGCACAACTGTATTCCACCATCAAGAAATTCTTTGCCCTGTCCGATGAGGAAAAGAAGAAATATGAAAACCCAGGATTGGCCGGCCAGCGTGGCTACATCGGCAAAGGGAAAGAGCATGCCAGGGGCCGCAACACAGGCGACTTAAAAGAATTTTACCACATCGGGCAAGTAGTGGAAGGTGATGATCCCATAAAAAATGAATATCCCGAAAATATTTGGCCTTCCGAGTTACCCGAGTTTAAAGCCATTGGCCTTGAAGTTTACAGGCGACTGGAAAAAACGGGAATCCAAATGCTAAAGGCCATCGCCCTTTACCTGAACCTTCCTGAAGATTATTTCGATGCGAAGGTGAAACACGGCAACAGCATTTTAAGACCCATTCATTATTTCCCCATTGAAAACCCAAAAGAGGTTCCAGCCGATGCTGTGCGGGCAGCTGAGCATGGCGACATCAACCTGATTACGCTTTTGATGGGAGCCAGTGCAGACGGGTTGCAAGTTTTGCGCAGGGATGGCAAATGGATTCCCATCACAGCACTGCCCGATCAATTAGTGGTGAACGTGGGCGATATGCTGGAACGGCACACCAATAAAAAACTAAAATCAACCATCCACCGGGTGGTCAATCCGCCTGTCCAATTAATGAACACACCGCGTTACTCCATTCCCTTCTTCATGCACCCGCGAAGTGAAATGAGCCTGGCGGCTTTAACAGGTTGTGTAGATGAGGAGAACCCGAAACGTTGGGAGGATATCACAGCCGGGGAATTTCTCACCCAGCGATTGAAAGAAATCGGGTTGAAGAAATAACTCAAACGCGGTGGTCACCAGAAT
>JAYUHI010000476.1:0-3279 GCA_043767095.1 Bacteroidota bacterium | reverse complement strand
AGGAATAGAAAATACGGTATCCTTAAATAGTAGTACAACGAAACCACCGTATTCAGCAATCCAAAAACAAATAACCACAGCAGTACATCTTTCCCAGTTGTTGACCAGGCCTCCAACAACCCGGAGAAAACGAACAGCTTAGCCGTGAAACCGGCTGTAATAGGCAGCCCAACTAGCGAAAGCATCCCGATCGTAAGTAGAACAGCCATACCAGGTTTAATTCTGCCTAAGCCCTGGAAGTCGGCAATATTTTTTGTTTGGTGATTTCGTTCAAAATATTCAAGGGTTAGAAAAACAAGCACGGTGCTGATCACCAGAACGGTGCTGTAAAAAAGAAAAAATCTTGAGCCATTGTTTGACATGGTCGCGATGGCCACCAATAAAAACCCCGCCTGCCCAATGGAAGAGTAAGCCATCAATCGCTTGGTATTCTTTTGCCAAAGTGCGGAGAAGTTTCCAACCGTTAATGTAGCGATTGCCAACACGCTTATAATGGGTTGCCAATCATATCTTGACTGACCGGCCAATGTAAACGCCATCAATATTTTGATCAACAATGCCCCCGTGGCAATCTTGGGAATTGTAGAAAACAAGGTGAGCACTGGCATCGGGGTGGACTGATACACATCAGGCGCCCAAAAGTGAAACGGTGTGGCGGCCATTTTAAACAGCAATCCGGACATCACCATAAAACCAGCACCGAGAAAAAGCAGGTTGTCGTTGAATTTTAATTTCTCGACAAATTCCGGTGAGGTGAATGTCAAGGTATCACTCAAACCATAAATCCACGACATTCCAAAAATCATGAAAGCAGTTGCTACTGAGCCGTAGATAAAATATTTCATGCTTGCCTCTGCGCTCTGTTTATCAAACGCATATCCCGCCAGCACATAAGCGGGAATGGACATAAGTTCAAGGCTTAGAATCACCATTACAAAATGCTGACTCATCACTAACAGTTGTGCTCCCAACACAATTGATAATATCAGCGTAAAATATTCGAACGGGTTTTTGATAATCGTTTTAGGATCGCTAAGCAAAACAACCAGAATCCCTGTAAGTCCTGTGAGCATTCGCAGATAAATACTAGCGATGTCGATTTTCAGCATTCCTCCAAATAGGCTTACTGGCTGGACGAATGGGCCATCGAGAATAAGAAAAAGAGTGCTGGCGATTAGAAAAGTAAAACTAAAAATGCGGGCAATGTTTCCATTCTTAGTAATCAACCCAACAACAATCAACAGCAATAGCCCAACAGCAATCACCACTTCGGAGTAAAGGAACCCGAGGCTGGCTGTTGTCCACTCTAATTTATCGGAGACTAAATTCATTTGGGACTATTTTGAACCACAAAGGCACATAGAAACATAGGTATTCACATAGTTGTTTTTATGTTGTCATCACATTTTTCAGGTAACATTATCTATGTGCTTTACTATGTGCCTATGATTCTATGTGGTTCAAATTTGAATTCATCAGTGGCCAAACAACTTTGCTAATTGAATCGCGAATGGATTAATCAAATCCAGCAACGGCTGCGGATAAATTCCAAAAAATAAAATCAACACAGCAAGTGGTAATAATATCAGCCACTCTCGTTGAGTCAGGTCGGTGATGGATTTATTCTCATGAATGAAAAGTTTTCCGAAAAACATTCTTTGAATTGTCCAGGCATAATAAGAAGCCGTAAGTATTATTCCGAGAGTAGCTATTATCGGAATCCAAGCCGGTAAAAATCCATTTTGCTGGTGTGAGGCAAACGATCCGAAGAAAACCATAATCTCGCCAATGAATCCGGAGAAGCCTGGCATGCCCATCGCGGCAAAGAAAGCCAGTAAAACAAAAGCAGTGTACTTGGGCGCGACAGCAAAAAGGCCGGAGTAATTGGCAATGGTGCGATCTTGAGTGCGATCAAAAATCACCCCCGCAATGGCAAACAGCATGGCCGAGATCAACCCGTGACTCACCATTTGATAAACAGAACCCGCAATCCCTTCGGATGTTCCTGAAGCAACACCCAGCAAAACAAAACCCATGTGCGAGACAGATGAGTAAGCAATAAGTCGCTTAAGATCTTTGCAGGCCATCGCGTTGAGCGCGCCATAAATAATTGTGAGCAGGGCAAGTGAACCCGTTAACAAACTAAACCCAGAAGCCTCGCTTGGAAAAATGGTGTAGGCCAACCGGATCATTCCATATCCTCCAACTTTCAGCAGCAAAGCAGCCAGCAATATTGAAACCGGTGTTGGGGCTTCCACGTGTGCATCAGGCAACCAGGTGTGGAATGGAACAACCGGAAGTTTGATAGAAAATCCAATGAAAAGCAAAAGAAAAGCCCATTCCCTCCAGGTAAATCCTCCCAATGTTTGAGTTGAGGATGGGTCAAGCAAAGAGCCAGCAATGAAATTACTGGAATCGGCAAGGTGAGTAATTCCAAAAGTATGGGTCAGTGTGTTTGCTTCAGGACTTTTAGCCGATGAATAGATTCCAATAATCGCAATGAGGATGAAAATAGAACCCAACAATGTGAAAAGAAAAAATTTCACGGACGCATACTCACGTTTTTGACCGCCCCAAATGCCGATGAGAAAATACATGGGGATGAGCATGAACTCAAAGAACACAAAGAACAAGAGAGTGTCCATCGCTGCGAATGTGCCGATGATGGCTCCGTTTAAAATCAGGAATAAAATAAAGTAACCTTTAGAATGATGACTGATGTTCCAGGAGGAGAGGGCCGCAATAATGAAAACCACTACCGACATTACTACCAATGGAAGACTCATGCCATCCAGCCCTACCCAATAATAAGAAGAGAACACGCCCCACTCGCCCATGCTGAAAGAAATCCAATTCGATTTTTCAATCAACCGGTAAGCCCCGGATTCACCTAAGTATTGGTTACATATCAGGACAACTATGATGAGTTGAACTAAAGTTGTTCCTAAAGCAGCAACCCGGAAAACTTTGGAATGAGACGGAACGAAGATCAGTAAAAGTGCAATCGCAATTGGTAAGAATATGAGCAGAGAGAGCATCTACAATTTCAGATTTACAAATTTCAGATTTTTTCTGCCTCAAAATAACAAAAATGGGCACCCCTCTCTCCCGATGCTTCGGGATGGAGAGGGGCCGGGCCTGCCTGCCGGACAGGCAGGGGTGAGGTTGTTAAGAGCATCATCATTTCATCACAACAATTAATATCATTACTGCCAACAGAGTCCACCAAATGTAATCTTGAATTTTGCCCGCCACAAATTGGCGCAACAGGTTTCCGAT
>JAYUHI010000475.1:0-7810 GCA_043767095.1 Bacteroidota bacterium | reverse complement strand
ATTAACATGGTTGACCTGGCTGCCAAATCGGGCCAGAGCATAGACATCAAAAAATTAACAGAAGAGTTGGATTTGCCCGTGGTTATGATCAACGCCCGGTTGGGTCATGGCATGGAAGAACTTAAAAAAAGAATGGCAGAGCCTGCCCGTAAATCCCGAAAGGAAATATTTCATGTCAATGGCGAAATGGGGGAGGCGATTAATGCTGTTAAAGGTCAGTTCAAAACGGCCACCGATTTCGAAGCCTACCAACTTCTTCAACAAACTAATAACCTTAAGTTCCTGACTGATGAAGAGCGGTCATTCATCCAGGAAGTTGCCAAACGTCATCAATTTTTCCCAGCCAAGTTTCAGGGAGCAGAAACCGTGTTGCGATATGGCTTCATTCAAAATTTGTTGAACAAAGTAATTATTAAGACTTCCAACCCCGACTGGAACAAAACCTCGCGCCTCATCGATAAAGTTGTTACCCATAAGGTGTGGGGCTACCTTATTTTTTTTAGCGTACTGTTTTTAATATTCCAATCCATTTTCGCCTGGGCCCAGCCCGCTATGGATTTTATTGACGGGCTCTTTGCCAGCATGAGTTATCAACTCAGCAACCTGTTTCCCAAAGGCCCTTTGTTTGATTTAATCACCCACGGAATTATTCCGGGCATTGGGGGCATTGTGATCTTCATTCCTCAAATTGCTTTTTTGTTTGCGTTCATTGCCATCCTGGAAGAAACCGGTTACATGGCACGGGTGGTTTTTTTGATGGATAAAATTATGCGGAAGTTTGGATTAAATGGCCGAAGCGTGGTGCCTCTTATGTCGGGGGTGGCTTGTGCCATTCCGGCTATCATGGCTACCCGCACGATTGATAACTGGAAAGAAAGGCTCATCACTATTATGGTCACACCCTTCATGAGTTGTTCGGCCAGACTGCCTGTGTTCACCATTCTGGTAGCCTTGATTGTGCCCAATGATAAAGTGATGGGATTCTTTGGCCTTCAGGGACTGGCGTTGATGGGATTGTATTTGTTAGGATTTGTGGCCGCCATCCTGTCGGCCATGCTGATGAAGCTGATCATTCAAACGAAAGAGCGGAGTTTTCTGATCATGGAAATGCCCACTTACCGAACGCCAAAATGGAGCAATGTGGGGTTCACCATTTTGGAAAAGACAAAAGCATTTGTTTTCGAAGCGGGTAAAATTATTCTCGCCATCTCCGTGATTTTGTGGGCCCTGGCCAGCTATGGCCCCGGGGATGAAATGCGCAACGCCCATGAGGCCGTGCTCGAACAACTGAATGGAAAAACAGCATCTGAAGCAGAGATCGCCAATTTAGAAGCCTCCTATAAATTAGAACATTCTTTTGCGGGCAAGCTGGGAAAAATACTGGAGCCGGTAATTAAACCGCTGGGTTACGATTGGAAAATCGGGATAGCGTTGATAACTTCATTTGCTGCGCGTGAAGTTTTTGTTTCCACCGTGGCAACCATCTACAGCCTGGGCAGCACCGAAAATGCATCCACCATTAAAGAGCGGTTGCAATCCGAAATCAACCCGGAAACAGGCGGGCCGCGCTTTACACCTGCTGTTGGATTTTCACTGTTAGTATTTTATACATTGGCCATGCAGTGCATGAGCACCCTCGCTGTTGTTTATCGCGAAACCAAAGGGTGGAAATGGCCCATGATCCAGATGGTTTATATGACCGTGGTGGCGTATGTCAGTGCGCTGGTGGTGTATCAGGTGTTGAAGTGAATTTTTTTAGGTTTAGCTGGATTGTTCTCAGTAAAACAAAATCAAAGCATGACCATTTCCTCATTGCTTAAAGAGATTACTAATGGCCTTGAGTCAAGAAACATTCCTTACATGATATCGGGAAGCATGGCCATGATTGTTTACACGGTTGCCAGGACCACCCGCGACATTGATATTGTTATTGAGCTTTCCCCTGAATTCCTTGACACCTTCTTTGAATTGTTTGATGAAAATTTCCACCTTCATAAACCCACCGTTGAAGAGGAATTAAAAAGAAGGGGAATGTTCAATGCCATTGATCACCGCTCAGGGATGAAAATTGATTTTGTTATCAGAAAGAATAGCCAGTACCGGAGGACTGAATTTGAGCGAAGGAGCCGTAATATTTTATTTGACCAGGAAGTTTGGGTAGTTTCGGTTGAAGACCTGATCCTATCAAAACTGATCTGGATACAGGAGATACAAAGCGGCAGGCAAATGGAAGACATCAGAAGCCTCCTTGATATACGCCCCGATATCGCTTATTTAAAAAAATGGATATCTGAATTAGGTCTTACTACCTTTGGTTTGTTGTGACAGATACCCCGGATTATATTTCCAAAAAGCAACTTGAAATATGGCTTGCCAAGCCGGTAGCTGAACGATTTAGGCTGGCATGCGAGGCGATTGATGAAGTAAACGCACAAACCGAGCAGAGGATAAGAAACCATCATCCAGGAATTTCTGAAGGGGATCTGCGGGCAGAGTTTATCAGGCAGAATTATAAAGATCAATTAGATCCAGCCTACATGGAGGACATTATTAAATGGGTAAAGGAGAAATACAAAGATAAAGCGGAGCATAATATACCTTCATAATTTGGGTTCCTCTAAATTTCACAATGAAAAAACTCCTCCTGCTCCTCACCATTCTTTCAACGAAGTACAGCCTTCGGGCAACGGGAGAATTTAGTAAGGACTAAGAAATCATCGGCTATAAGTGGGTAACCGAATAAGTTAACCTAATAGAGTTACGAAATCTGTAAGGTTAATTATTATTATTCTTGAAAAACTTGTCGTCATCATCCTCATCCCCTTTGCGCTTAGGTACAGCCCCAATCTCCAGAATCCGGAATTCCGTTCGCCTGTTGCGGGCCCTGCCATTGGGGTTGTCTGTTCCATCCCGGTTGGTATTTCGCGCAACGGGTTTAGTTTCGCCATATCCTTTAGCCACTAACCTTTCTGCGGGGATACCTTTTCTTATCAAATAGTTTACGCTTGAGGCCGCCCTGCGCTGTGAAAGATCCATATTCTTGGCATGCGTTCCCACGCTGTCGGTGTGTGACGATAATTCGATTTTGATTTCAGGATTGTCATTCAGAATATCAACCAGTTTATCCAATTCACGGGCGGCTAACCGGTTGATATTGGCGCTGTCAAACCCGAAGTAAATATTTTTTAACTCGAAAACCGTGGTGGTGGAAAGTTTATCCAAAATCATCACCGTATCCACGGTAATGTTCGTAACCAGTTCTTTCAGAGTGGCAGGATCGACTGATTTACCGAGCATCGTGAAAGGTTGCCGTTTTACAATATAGCCATCGGCTTCGCCTAACAAATTATAATTTTCATTTTCGTAAACGCGGAATAAAAACTTGCCATCGTTTCCCGTGGTGAAGTCCTGCATAGTTTCACCGCTGTTATCTAACAACGTTACATGCGTATCATTGACAATCTCCAGTGTGCTATCTTTTTTATAGGTGTACACAATTCCTTGTAAAGCATAGTTTACCACTTTCAGATTGGGGTCTTCATTGACGAAGGTGTAGATATCATCATCTCCTTTACCGCCCTCGCGGTTGGAGGTGAAGAATCCGCGGTCGGGCCGGAAAAGGAAAATGCCGAAATCATCAGCTGTGCCGTTAACCGGTTTGCCCAGGTTTTCGATAGTTGTTTTTCCATTCACCCTGTTCACGACAAATAAATCGAGCATGCCATAACCGGGATGGCCATCGGATGCAAAATAAAACTTTCCATTCTCGGCCATGTAGGGAAACATCTCATCGCCAGAAGTGTTTATATCCGCGCCCATGTTTTTCACTTTTCCAAAACGGCCTCGTGCATCCACCAGGGCAGAATAAATATCTGTTCCTCCATAACCGCCTTTCCGGTTCGAGGCAAAATAAATTGTTCGGCCATCGGGGCTAAAGGCTGGGGTAGAATCCCAACTGTATTTCCTGGCTTCGGCTGTATTTTCATCTTTGAATTGCGTGTTGATGTTTATGGGTGTAACCTCCGACCAGGCTCCATTCCGGTAACGGGAAATGTACAAGTCCACATCAATGCCTCCTTTTTTTCTCTGCTTGGTGTTGCCTTTGGCGAAAACCATGGTCTTGCCATCGGGTGTGAAGGTGGCACAGGCTTCATTGCGAATGTCATCGTTGATGATGGCGGGCAGGGGGGAAACGGTGGTAACATCTACGATGGCTCCTTTAGTTGCTGCTTTATAAATATCGGTGTATGGTGTGCCGGAGGCTTCGTAAATACTTCCATTGGAGCGCGATGAAGCAAAATATAATTCACCGTTTTGATGAACAGGAGAAAATTCCGCGAAAGGCGTGTTGATCGTTTCGAGGTTTTTAATTTTATAGTAGCTGGTGTTTTGTTCCATCTTCTCCAGGTAATTCAATCCGTCCAGCGTTTTCCTGGCCCTGGTTTTCATTTTCTCATCCTGGGCGGAGGCCTGTAATTCTTCCAGCTTAGCCCTGGCACCCTCATAATTCCCAACTGCTTTTAGCGCCTGAGCATGATAGTACGCCACGGTATCCTCGTCAATCCCCCGGCCTTTGGCACGCGAATAGAACGGCTCGGCCTCTTTGATGCGGTTGGATAAGCGAAACGACTCGGCTACCAGGTAGTTGGCTTTGCCGTTGTTGGGTTGTTTAGCAATCTGGCTGAGATAATAATCAATCACGCGCTGATATTGCCCCTGGTTAAAAGCCTTTTGCATTTTCTTGTCGGGGCTGCAATGCACCAGCAGCAAAGCCAACAGAACCATCCAGGAATATTTTCTCACCGCGATAACTTTCATAGCCTCAAATGTCAAATTCCAAAACAGAGTTTAAAGGTACAAAAAAGTATGGAGCCTTCAGGCTACCGGGATTTTCGGGATAAACCGTTTCAACCAGCTTTCGCTGACGGTCAAGCTTGGGCGATTTCGCCATTCTCCCAGCGTGGCAACCAAGGTATTAAACGTGACAGAATTTTCGTTTAGTCTGCCCTCATCAAACAACTTTTTTAATTCGGCAACCGGAAAGGTACTGATGTTGCCATTTTCCAGGAAGCCCACCTCCCCGCGATTGAAGAATTCAACTTTCAATTGCTGCTCCAGGTTTTTGATAACATGAGTTGAACTATCGATGGAACAGCCGCTGGCCGAAGCTGTTTGTTCGTTCACAGCAAGAATAATGAACCGTCTGTGCTGAACATCAAATGATGTTTGGAGGTCGGCACCGTGCGCGGCCCATTGTGCACAGAATTCTTTCAGGTTTACTGAAATGACTTGCTGTTCTTCAGTTGTTAACATCCGGCTGGCTTGGTAAATCCAAAGACGGGAGGTATCAGGCATTTTTTCTATTGGAACGTACATAACTTGAATCTCAATTTACATTTGAATTTATGGCCTATTCATTGGCTAATCGCCTCCTCTATCAACTCAGCCAAATCTTTCACCTTAACATCATTTTCACGCTCTTTGTTCTTCACGCCATCCGTTAACATAGTCATGCAGAACGGGCAGGCCACCGCAATGGTGGAAGCCCCGGTGGCCAAAGCCTCTTCAGAGCGGGAAACATTGATATCTTTTTTCCCTTTCTCCGGCTCCTTAAACATTTGGGCGCCCCCGGCACCACAACACAGTCCGGTTGTGCGGCATCGTTTCATCTCTACTAAATCAGCATCGAGAGCTTCGAGCACCGCCCGTGGGGCATCGTAAATATTATTGGCCCGGCCCAAATAACACGAATCGTGATACGTGATTTTCTTTCCTTTGAACGAACCGCCTCCATTCAATTTTATTTTCCCTTCGTTGATTAATTGCTGGAGGAATGTGGAGTGATGAATGACTTCATAGTTTCCACCCAACTCCGGGTATTCATTCTTCAATGTATTGAAGCAATGCGGACAAGCCGTAACAATTTTCTTTACGCCATACCCATTCAACACCTGGATGTTGTTCATGGCTTGCATCTGAAACAAAAATTCATTTCCGGCTCTTCGGGCGGGGTCGCCTGTGCAGGTTTCTTCATTGCCTAGTACTGCGAATTTTATCCCAACGGCATTTAAGATTTTCACAAAGGCAACCGTTACCCGTTTGGCGCGGTCATCAAATGATCCGGCACAGCCAACCCAAAATAAAACATCAGGCGTTTCTCCTTTTGAAACCATCTCCGCCATTGTCGGTGTCTCCATTGAGTTGTTCGTTGATCGTTATAAGATTTCTACCTGGATTCCTTCCAGTTAAACCGGTCACCCGGAGAAAATTTCCAGGGCGCAAAATTGGTTTCGATATTTTGGAACATGGAATTCCATGAGGCCGGTGAGCCGGATTCTTCCATGGCTATGTATCTTCTTAGTTCTAAAATAATTTCCAAAGGATTGATTAAAACCGGACAAGCTTCAACACAGGCATTGCAACTGGTACAGGCGTTGATTTCTTCTTTGGTGATGTAATCGCCAAGGAGGGATTTTCCATCGTCCAAGGCCTCACCCCCTGCCTGTCCGGCAGGCAGGCCGGCCCCTCTCCAGAGGAGAGGGGAGGAGCTTCGGCCTACTTCTTCCATCCTGTCCCGAACATCCATCATTATTTTTCGGGGTGAAAGTTTTTTGCCCGTGAGGTTGGCCGGGCATTCGGATGTACAGCGTCCGCACTCGGTGCAACTATAGGCGGCCAGCAAATTATTCCAGCTTAAATCGTTGATGTCTTTGGCACCAAAGCGTCCGGGTGTTGCCGGATTCGGCTCTGTTGAAGTGGCCAGTCCCAGCATCGACTTCACTTCATTGGTCACCACCGGCATGTTGTTGATGTGGCCTTTCGGCTGAAGGTTGGAGAAGTAGGTATTGGGGAAAGCCAGGAAAATATGAAGGTGCTTGGAGTAGGTGATATAAACAGCGAAACCCAAAATTCCGATAATGTGAAACCACCAGGCGAAGCGCTCCATGAAAATAAGTGTTGATGTGTTGAGGTTTTGAAGTGTTGATGTTAGGTTGCTGCTAAAAAATAAAACTCCGGTTGCCGTATAATGGCTGTCGCGGGTTTGGAGAACCTCGTCTGCGGCATTCATGGTGAGGATGGCGAGCATCAAAACAATTTCGGTGATCAGGATAAGGTTGGCATCCAGCCGTGGCCATGAAGTCATCTCAGCCGACCAAAACCGGGAGAGTTTTAAAATATTTCGTCTTATCAGGAAAATCACACACGCCAGCAACACAGCCACCGCCAGGAATTCAAAAATATTCATGAGGAGGTTGTAGAACCCGCCTAAGAACGGAGCAAAAATCCGGTGTGTTCCGGCCAGGCCATCAATAACAAATTCCAGTACCTCCAGGTTGATGACTAAAAATCCCACATAAATAAAAAGGTGAAAAAATGCAGGCAGGGGTTTCTTGAACATTTTCTTCTGCCCGAAGGCCACGAGCAGCACATTCATCCACCGCTCCTTCGCATTACCTTCAATAGAATTCTTTTTCCCGAGTTCAATGTTCGCCTTAATCCGCACGGCTCGCTTACGGATAAAATAAACGGCAACCGCCAGCACCAGAATAAAAGAAACCTGTTGTAGAACAGCCATGACTTTAATTTGACCTCAATTTACTCTAACCCTTCGTTATGCCATCATTTCCCTGATTTGAAGTTTGAAGGATTTGTGTGGAAACCATTTTTATATACTTTTGTAACCCCGAAAACCTCACCCCCGGCCTCTCTCCGTCCCGAGACTTCGGGAGAGAGGGGTGATCGGGATAGCAGAAATAATTTGTTTAGGTGACGTAGCTCATCCCGAGGCATCGGGAGGTAGAGCAAAGGA
>JAYUHI010000474.1:0-3304 GCA_043767095.1 Bacteroidota bacterium | reverse complement strand
ATTTTGTGAAACTTGATTCGTTATGATGGAATCATTTCAAGCGTTTCTTATTTATTTAATGTTTAACCCTAACCCCAAATTTCTATGAGAAAACCGATTCTAATTATTGGCCTGATTGCGTTTGCTATCTCGGCCATGGCCCAAACTGATTATCAGCAATGGGAAATCATGGGCATCACGCCCAAAGCAGACAAACTCGATTTGTTTAAAAAAGGCCTGGGCGCGCACAACAAGAAATACCATGCGGCAGACCCTTATAAGGTAAGTATCGTGAGTATACTCACCGGACCTAATTCAGGGCAGTACACGTGGATTATGGGGCCTTGCACATGGACCCAATTGGATGCACGGTCAACCAAAGGTGAACATGATGCAGATTGGGACAAGACAGTTGCACCCAATGTTCAATCGTATGGTGAAGTATCGTATTGGCGCCTTGATAAGGATATCAACTACGTGGCGCCCAATGCTTCAACCTTTACAAAAGCACGGCTGCGTTTCTATACCACAATTCCAGGCGAGGGAGAGCGGTTATCAGACCTACTGAAAAAAGTTGCAGAGGTTTACAAGAAAAAACAGTATCCCGCTTCTTACAATGTGTATAGAAGGCAAGGTGCCGCTGCAGGGCCCAGCGTTGTTGTTGCCCTAAACTTTGCCAATTGGGCATTTTTTGACACCCCAAGCACGCTCATGAAGGATTATGAAGAGATGTATGGAGCCAACAGTTGGAACCGTTTTCTTGATGAATTTGCCCTCTGTATTGATAGGACGAAAACCTTCGATGAACTCAATGAATTCCAGCCTGATTTAAGTAGTAATTAGTCGGGATTTTTAAGAGTAAATAATGGGTATCTCTAAAAACTCCGCTTAACCTTCTCCATTTGGAGAAGGATCAAGGATGAGGTGATGAAAACCAAGGTTTTTAGAGATGCCCTAATGTAATCACAACCGGAGAAACTTTCTCCGGTTGTTTTTTTTATAAATATATCGGGTTCTACATTGGGGCGGCACCTGTATCATTGCCAAACAAGTAGAGGGTATAGGCAACATAAAGCACTAGCATAATGACTGCTTCCCACCTGTCAAGTTTACGTTGGTTGAGCGTAAACATAAACACCATTAATAATACAGTTGAAGCGCACAAGACATAAATGTCCATGTTCATAGCCAGGTTATATTCAATTGGATGGACGAGTCCGGTAATTCCGAGTATGAAGAAGATGTTGAAGATGTTTGAGCCCACTACGTTGCCAATGGCTATGTCAGTATTCTTTCTGTAGGCGGCTACAGCAGACGTGGCCAGTTCAGGCAAAGATGTTCCCGCAGCAAGAATGGTGAGGCCGATGAATTTTTCGCTCAGCCCAAAACCTTTGGCAATTTCAATGGCATTATCCACAACTAATTTTCCCCCGCCAATTAAAAAAGCCAATCCTAAAATGATCATGCCAATGGCGAGCGCGTTGGAGTATAGCTTAATGGGTTCACCTTCTTCCATATCAGACGTTGTGGACATGGTTCGGTAGATGTAGTAAAGGAACAAACCGAAGAAGACGAGTAGAATAAGACTGTCGAAACGACCCAATATGTTTATATCAGATCCTAAAAGCATATTGTCGTTCACCACAGCGAAAAGAACGATGGCAGCCAGCAGGGAAATCGGCACTTCATACTTCACCGTGTTGCGTTGAACAACAAGTGGAAAGATAATTCCTGAAATACCGAGTATGAATAATAGGTTGAATATGTTGCTTCCAATCACATTTCCAAATGAAGCATCACTTTTTCCATCAATGGCAGCAAATAGACTAACAATCAACTCTGGCAGTGAGGTGCCAAACGCCACCACGGTGAGCCCGATGGCCAGGTTGCTGATACCATTTTTCTTTGCGATGGAAGAGGCTCCGTTGACAAGAAAATCTGCGCCTTTAATTAAGATCGCAAATCCCACCAAGAGAAGAGTTGTGCTTAAAATCATAGGTTTAGGGTTAAGGTTAGCGGGTTTAAATTACCACCATTTTTTGTATTTAAAATACTGGACAAGACCAAAACCAAGCAGAGCCATCAAGGCCATGATTAAAGGATATCCGAACGTCCAGTTTAATTCGGGCATAACATCGAAGTTCATTCCATAAACGCCTGCTATAAAAGTCAGCGGCATGAAGATAGCTGAAAAAATGGCCAGCACTTTCATAACCTCCGTCATCCGGGTGTTGATGGTGTTGATGTGAATGTCCATCAAGCCTGTGGTGAGGTCACGATAGGTATCGAGCGTGTTGATGAGTTGCACGATGTGATCGTAAACATCCATGAAATAGCGATTGTTGTCAGAATCCAGGAATTCACTTTCGCCTTTGGTCAGTTTACTCACGGCATCGCGCAGGGGATATAAGGCCTTGCGCAAGAAAATCAGTTCCTTTTTTATTTTTTGAATTTTTTGAAACTCTTTTGTGGTGGGCTGGTTATAAACTTCTTCCTCTGTTGATTCAATTTGCTGGCCAATGTTATCCAGAATAGTATAATAGTTATCAACAATAACATCAACGAGGCGGTAGAGCAGGTAGTCTGCTTTTTTCTTTCGCACCTGGCCCAGGCCGAGCCGTATCCTCTCCCGGAAGGGCCCGAAGGAATCGCCTTCTTTTTCCTGGAAGGTTAGCAGGTAATTCTTTCCTAATACAAAACTGATCTGCTCGTAAATTATTTTTCCCGGGTCAATCCGGTAGAGCATCTTCATGGTCACAAAAAGATAATTATCGAATTCTTCTACCTTCGGTTGACTTTCGGAAGTAATGTCTTCAATGAGCAAACTATGCAACCCGAAATGCTTGCCTAATTTTTTGATAATAGGCCGTTCCTCCAAACCATCTAAGTTGATCCAGTTTACCTGATCTTCGTTTAGTTTGCTGAGGAGTGTCTCGCATTTCTGGTTGTCGTATTTTGCATATTGCTCCTGATTATACTGGATCAATTCAAGAATAATATTATTAACTGGAGCCTGCTTCGTTTTTACTTCTTCTTCCGCGTGTTGCATCATAAGTGGAGTTAAATTTTATTCACAATGATTCGCCTGGGGTAGGGAACTTCAATTCCTTGCTGATCGAACCGTTGCTTAATCGATTTGTTAAGATCGCATTTTAAATCAAAACCATCATTTGGATTGTTAGCCCAAACGTACGCTCTTAATTGGGTTGCGCTTTCGGTAAAGCCGGTAACCCTTACAACAATGGCTGGCTCACCTTTCATTTTTTCTTCCTCGCTCCGGTTGTCTGTAAAGAAACGGTGCTTCATGGCTTCGTCCTGAATAATG
>JAYUHI010000473.1:0-3306 GCA_043767095.1 Bacteroidota bacterium | reverse complement strand
CACCCGCCTTCATGTCGATGCCCCAGGTGAATGTGCCCAGTGCTTCAGTGGTGTTACGTTGAATAGCCAACTCCTCCGGAAGCACTCCGGCCAAATCGGCCAACTTTCTTCTCAGGGGTTCACGACCCTTGTCCAGAATCTGCCACATATAATAGGTAGGTGCTTCGTTGCTCAGGTGATAGTAGCGGTCAACGGCATCCTGCACCACTTTGGGTTGCGGACTAACACCACCATTGTTCAGGTTGAGAATATTCGGTGACACGGTGTATGCTTGTGCCATACTTGCCCACAGGTCTTCCTCAAACACTGCAGCTTCTGGTGAATATTCATTCAGTTCTGAGAGGGCTTCGGCAACCTGGTTACCGGCAGCTTTTGATGCAAAGGGGGCAATGGTAAAAGCGCCCAATGCTGCGGCCGTTTTTTGTAAAAATGATCTGCGTGATTTCATGGGTAGTAATGAATAGTTAGTCTTGCGTTTTGAATACCGGCTCTCTTGAAATAGGTGTAACCTTAGTTGGCTTTATTTGGCGACCGAAGATAACGTTATTTTCTTTTTCAGTGTGAAACTTAATGACGAAGGGTGTACGCCAGTTTTGTAGTCCCCGCACACCCCTGCCCCTAAAGGGGTCAACGCGCTGGGGTTAGAGGGTGCGCGAGGGCTTAGCTAAAAATTGCAAAACTGTCGTACACCCATGACGAAGGTTCATAAAAGCATGATTTAGGTACTTTTGAAAGTCGGGTGGTATTTTCTGCAATAGTTGAAACCTGTAAATCCCCTTTCAACATGATCATGAATGAAGGCAACAAGCTACGGATACTTTACTTTTTGGTCTTCTGCTGTACAGCCTCATGGCTGCCCATCTTTGCCGATTATCTGAAAGACCGCGGCCTGTCAGGTATAGAAATTGGATTTATCCTGAGCATCACACCTATGATGATGTTTATTGTGCAGCCGCTTTATGGCATGGCTGCCGACCGGTTCGGGTATAAAAAATGCCTGATGGTTTCCTCCGTCCTGGCATCAATAAGTTATGCTCTTTATTTTTTTGACAGCGGCTTCGCTGGACTGGTGCTAACTACCATCCTCATGTCCATCTTTTATAATTCCCTCCAACCCCTGCTCGACAGTCTGTCGCTGACCCTCGCACAAAGCAATCCGGCATTTTCATACGGCACGTTAAGAATTGCCGGTGCGGCAGGATGGGCCTTTACCGGAATTATTGCCGGCCACTATATCGACACTATAAACACGACTGTAATTTTTGCAATCTCGGCCATCAGCATGCTGCTTTTGTTTATGTTTTCGTTGTTGCTTAAAGCCGATAATAAAAATGAAGAAGTCAAAGCACAAATCAAACGCACAAAAATTGGTGCGGTGCTAATGAACAGTCAGTTGATATTGCTTCTGCTGGCTGTACTGTTTATTTCCATCGGGGCCACAACCATTTGGAATTTTTATTCCATATACATGAAAGAAAACGGAGCATCGGCTTCTTTAGTGGGCTTTGGCATTTCTTTTCAGGGACTGTGCGAGTTGCCTTTCTTTTATTTCTCTGCGCGGATAATTTTAAAGTTGGGATTGCGAACAACTTTATTGATCACCGTTATCGCCACTTCATTTCGGCTGGTACTTTATGGCACAATAAAAAATCCGCAACTCGCTATCCTCATAGAATTGTTGCATGGCATTTCCTGGTCTTTGTTCTGGGTAGTTTGTGTGGAGTATGTTAATAGACTGGTGCCGGAAGATTGGCGGGCAACCGGGCAATCGCTTTTGTATGCCGCTTACTTTGGAGCAGGTGCGATCATCGGAAATTTATGGACTGGATATTTGTATGATTCGAAATTAAAAATTGCCGATATCTTTTTGCTGAATGCAGGTATTGTGGTTATGGTTGCTGTTTTTATCTTCTTCCTGGTTAAGAAACCATTTTCAGCCGTCAAGACCGCTTGAACTCAAAAGGATAGAAACCGATTATTGTTTACCGATTACTGATTCACCAATCCCTTCACGAAGCCGTCTTAAACAAAACGGGAAGGTTATTATTTGAGCAATGTGTGTAGCGTAATATCTTCGGGTGTATCTCCTTGGGTAAGAATATCCAAACCTTGCTTTACTTTACCGACAAATGCTTCTGTGGCTTAGCCTATTTTGCCGATAACAACTGTAACATCAACAGTTGTGATACGGTGACACCGAACATAACTTTGCTTTGGTAACACAAAATCAAAATCATCTTTTTCAATTAGAATATTGATTCCGTTCTCATGTTTTCTCGATGTTATCATTACCACTATTACATCACCAGTGCCTTCTACTTGTAAGCTATTGCTTATGACGAGTGCCGGTCGCGGTTTTGATGCTGTCAAATCAGTGAAGGGGAATGGCACTGATACAATATCACAGCGTTGATACATACTTTTTGTTTTTAAGGAATTCAGTCCAAACCTCGTCTTCTTCGCTGTTCCAATCTTTGGCGAATGAAGTTTCAGCCAATTTTTGAATAGCTATTTTTTCACTGGCTTCATCATCACTCATTTCAACTTTCATGTGAAGTTCTGTAGCCAATTGTAATAGGAGGTCTAACTGATTTTCGTTTTCGGTTTTAATGATTAGCGTTCTCATGAATCGAAGATAAGGAAAGAAAAGGAAATAAGGAAAGGCATTGACTAACAAGCGGATTGCAGTGAGGTAGTTTAATTGACAACCCCCTGGCCAATCCCTTTCCTAAGTCGTTCTAAATACCAATCAACAAATTTAGCCACATCCAATTCAGCGGGGGCATAAGGGCCAGGTTGATAATGACTCGACTCCAGCCCCTTGAAATTATTTTCGCACAAGGTCCAATCCTGCTCGCCTGTTATCCGCCAGAAATCCGTGAGCCGTTCTAAATTATAATCCACTCCTTCCACGGCATCGCCAGCCACAAGCCAGGTTAAATCAATTGTTGTGTGCGATGGACTCACCGCGGTGAGGCGCATAGTCCACATATAATCACTCACAGCATCCATCCAAAAGTTGGGATACACAACCAAGCCCAGGACGCCCGCATCGAAATCTTTATGATCACCCATTGGCTTTGCCACAGCCTTACCATCCAAACTATAACTCATCACACCCGGTCTGAGCGGATAACGAACAGCAAAATGAAATGAGCCATTTTCAAAATCAATGTTGTTAACCGACAAGCCTTTGCTTTGCCAGGCTATTTTTCGCTCAGCCAGAACCACATCAGCCGACTCGCGAAGGTTGGCGCCAATAACCGCGTTGCAATATTCAGGATGGGCCGGGCCGCAATGGTAACA
>JAYUHI010000472.1:0-7831 GCA_043767095.1 Bacteroidota bacterium | reverse complement strand
CGGGACAGGCCTAAGGGGGAACTGCCAGCGCGCACTTCATTTTTGGAATTCCCAAGTGGCCCCTCAGTAGCCAAGTCAATCCCTATCAAACTTGCTTGCACAGTATTCTCCCTCTTTATTTTGTTACCAGGTCTGAGCGACATATCCATCGCCCCCGAAAGTGCATTGCCATATTGAACCGGCAGCGAACCTGAATAAAACTTAGTCTGATCCAACACCTGAGAACTCAGAATACTTACTCCACCTCCATTGGCAACCGGTTTATCACTTAATGTGCCTGCATTGGCCAGGTGGTTGGG
Source organism: Bacteroidota bacterium (assembly GCA_043767095.1). Classification (GTDB taxonomy): domain Bacteria; phylum Bacteroidota; class Bacteroidia; order Cytophagales; family Cyclobacteriaceae; genus ELB16-189. The sequence goes on along the minus strand of JAYUHI010000472.1, from coordinate 7,532 downwards.
GTTAACTATATCAAGGCCTTGTAATCGCCAGAGCATGGCATTGGGTGAATACCCTTTAATGGAAATAGAATTACTTTGATCGTTTGTCGCCACTACACCGGGCAAACTGGTGGCCATTCGAACCGGGTCAAAAAAATTGGCAGGCACTCGCATGGTTTTTTCTATGCTGATCGAATATGCTCCGGGATATTTCGCATTGACCGAGCTTGCTCTCACCTCAACATCTTTCAGTTGAACAGAAACTTGTTTCAGAACAATGACGGGTTGCGAAATTTTTCCAGCAATCACCAACAGTTCTTCCTCAACTTTGCCAAATCCAGTAAAAGAAATAGTCAAGGAATAACGGCCAGGTGCGACCGAAAAATAAAATCCTCCCGCCTCATCTGTTGCCTGGCTGTAAACTGAATCCAATCCGATCAACTGAACATTGGCGCCTTTTAACGGTTGCCCAAATTCATCGGTTACTTTACCTCTAACGGTTTGTTGAATTTGACCTGAAAGAGAAAACGACAGGGAACAAAATAAAATTAATGCACCATGAGCCCATGTTGATGGAAGAATGAGTGCCATCACACTCCTGGTGGAAGAGCATGATCGTATAGGCAATAAACTTTCCGAAAGTTTAAAACTTTCGGAAAGTTGACAGGCCAAAACTTTAAATGATTTCAAGCAGACCTTTAATCGAAGATTTAACGCTGTCTGTTGATGTGCCCGGATAGGTTTCTTGTTCAATATAAAAATGCTTCATGCCCGATTTTTTTGCGAGGGTAAAAATCTTTTTGAAGTCGATGGAGCCTGTACCTACATCCGCATTTTTGTTGCGGTCGGATTTATCCATGTCTTTCACATGCCATTGCTCAAACCTTCCCGGATATTTTTCAATGTACTGAAGGGGGTCTTGCCCGGCATTCACCACCCAGAACAAATCCATTTCCATGCTCACCAACTTCGGATCCAGTTCTTTCATCATCACATCAAAAATAACCTGGCCTTCAACTTGTTTGAATTCAAAGGCATGGTTGTGATAACCCATTCGTAATCCATTCTGTTTAGCTACTACGGCTCCCTTGTTAATTATGGCGCAAGTTTTTTTAAGTACGTCAAGTGTGTTATAGTATTCCTCGTTGAGCCACGGAACCACCACATACTCCTGCCCAATTGCCTTAGCATCAGCACAAGTTTTTTCCCAACTATTGATTACTATGTCAATCCCATAATGGCCACTTACCGTTTTCATCCCCAAACTCTTTACGTAATCGCCATACTCTTTCACGGGAAGGCCAAACTGTTTTCCTTCCTTGTATCCGAATGTTTCCAACTTTTTATACCCAAAATCGGCCACGGATTTTAAAACACCTTTGGGGTCTTTATTGATTACATCGCGAAGCGAATACAGTTGCAGCCCCACTTTATTTTTGTATTTGGAATCAGCCGCCCAGGCTGATGAGGCCAGCCCCGCACCGGCAACTGCCAGCGCACTGGACTGAATAAAAGTTCTGCGTTTCATTTTTTTTGTGTTAATAGAAATCGATTAATTCTACTTTTTCATATTACAACTAACCCTGACAGGGTTCTGAAAACCCTGTCAGGGTTGGTTTGAATCAGTTGCCCAAAATCAACCGGCTGAAGATGAATAATTTATCGTCTGCGTCCACTTCCGGGTTCACGAAAACCAAAACAATATTATGTTTTCCGGTGAGGGCATCAAACAAAATTTTTGCCCGGCCCATGGTCACTCCAGTCTGAACCTCAATTTTTGGCGTTGAGGAAAAATCTGCCAGTCCAAGTTTTTTTCCAGTCCTGGAATCAAGGTAAACTTCTATTTGCCCTCCCTCGGTCATCATCATCACTTCCACCGCAATAAATTCCATTGATTTCACTCCCGTCAAATCAATATTTTTAAAAGTAACAGAGTGGTTGTGGATAATATTCATAAGCACTTTGGTGCCATCCGGTGAATCGAACAAAGTTATACCGCTGGATATTTCTTTTGCGTCACCTCCCGTGAGCACCGGAGCTTTCAAAACAATGGCCGCAGAGCCAGGCAACGTGGGTGCCGCGCCAAATCCATTATCATCATAAAAAGCGGAAAGTATGTAGGCGCTCTGAAAGTTTATTCCTTCTTTAGGAGCAGGTCCAAACTTGGTTATGCCAGTTAAAGGCAGACTCTTGGTTGCCTCCTCGTTCGCCAATGTTAAAATATAATCTACCATCGTGGCGGCATCGGCTTTCGAAATTTGCGGATGGGCGGCCATGGGTGTATTGCCCCAAACACCGGAGCCTCCATTAATGATTTTATCCGAAAGCACATCAATGGCGCTGGTGTTTCCTTTATATTTTTTAGCTATATCGGTATAGCCGGGGCCTGCCGATTTGGTGTTGATTAAGTGACAAGATTTACAATCGCTTTCCGCGATGAGCAACTTGCCCGGATGAGATGGCCGTTGATGGCCTGAGGCAACTTGGGTTGAATCAAATCCTTGAGCAAGGAAATCAACCGACACAAAAACTTTGTCGGCAGCAATTTTGCCATCGGTGGTTGAGCCATCTTCTTTATCATTCACTTCCACTTTATAATTGGTGCTGCCGTTGGGAAAGTAAAAGTCTGAGTTTCCATCCACTGAAATTGAAACAACAGCCGGTTCATTGCCGGCAACTATGGCGAGTTCAGCAGATGACTTCCAACCCTTGGCGTCCACAACATTCAATTTAGAACGATACACGCCAGGTTTATCGAAAGTAAACTGGAAATCGCCTGTGGCCGATGTCAGCGTTTTATCGCCAATCACTAATTCAAAAGTCAGTTGGTCACCATCGGGATCATTGGTTTCCTTAGTTGAAAAATTCACACTGAAAGGAATGGCGCCCGAAACTTTGTCGGCCTTTAATATAGCCACGGGTGCGCGGTTATCTCTATTGTAATCAATCCGCACCAACCGGGCATCCATATTTTCACCGAACCACTTGGTACCATATTCGAGCAGGTACAATTTCCCATCGGGCCCAAATTCCATATCCATCAAATTATTGAACGTAGTGCCATCCATAAACGGCTCAATGTCCATAATACGCCCTTCACTATCCAGTGTCAACAGCCGGATCCAATTCCGCATCCAATCATAAATAATAACCTTGCCGTCAAAATAATCGGGGAAAGCATCCTTCACACCTTTATAATTTTCGGAATAGTAGATGGGGCCGGCCATGGCATTTCTTCCCCCGATCTTCATCAAAGGAAAATCAGGCGATATCGCATACGGATAGTAAATAAACGGAGGAGATAAGGCAGGCAATTCTGTTTTGCCTGTATTGTTGGGTGAGTTGTTGATTGGTTTTAACGGATCATGCCTGGCGCCAACGGTTTTTTTCTCGAAGTCATATTCCACGTAAGCGAAATTGCCCCCAACAAAATATGGCCATCCGAAAAAGCCGGGAGCCTTCGCCTGATTTAGTTCATCGTATCCGCGGGAGCCCCGCGTTTCGCTGTCGTTGGCGGCATCAGGCCCAACCTCACCCCAATAGAGCCAGCCCGTTTTCTGATCAACAGAAATACGGTATGGATTTCGATTGCCCATCACATAAATTTCTGCGCGAGTTTTGGCTTCACCTTTCGGAAATAAGTTGCCAACGGGGATGGTGTAAGTGCCATCAGGCTCAGGATGAATGCGAAGAATCTTCCCGCGTAAGTCGTTGGTGTTGGAAGAGGATTTTTGCGCATCGAAAGGAGAGCGGTCTTTATGTTCATCGGAGGGTGAAAACCCTTCCGATTCAAACGGGCTGGTGTTATCGCCTGTCGATAAAAATAAATTTCCACCAGGGCCGAAAGTAAGTGAGCCACCAGTATGGCAACAGGTTTGCCTTTGCACCGGCACCTCCAGCATTTCCTTTTCTGAACTCATATCGATGGTGCCGTCTTTAAAAACAAAGCGGGAAAGAATGTTGGAAGAGCGCGTGGGGTGTGAATAATAAATGTAGAGCCAGTTGTTCTGAGTGAAGTTGGGATCTTTAGTAAGGCCCATCATTCCATCTTCTTCGCGGCTCCAAACATTGAAAGTATTGATCACGTTGATCGTGTCTTCAACGGGATCGTAAAGCTTTACTCTTCCTCTTCGTTCAATGAAAATAATACGGCCATCGGGCAGCACGGTCATCTCGGTTGGCTCATTGAAAAAATAACCCAGCACTACTTTGTTAAACCGGTTTTCTTCCGGCACTGACAAGGCGCGCGCTTTAGAAAAGTCGGGTGAAGAATCACCCATGGCATACTGAACACCCATTAAAACCTGTGAAAGAAAATCAGGTTCTGAATAACTTTCTTTAGTATGACCGAAACCGGTATAAAAAGAACGACCGCCATCAAAATCATGATACCAGGTGATGGGATGATTTTTACCATTCTCACCACCTTCATAGGTTGATTCGTCAAGGTTATACAGTACAGTAATATCAGAAGATATCTTTTTGTAGTTATACCATTCATCTTTTCGTTTCCACTCAGATAGAAGTTTATCTTCTTTCGCTGGAGAAAATTGAGTGACTTTCCTCGCGATGGCATTTTGTTGCTCCGCAGGGTGACTTTGAAAATAGGCGCCAACTAATTTTCCGTACCACCACCAATCATATTCTGTATCAGCAGCAGCATGAATACCTACATAACCTCCTCCTGCCTGAATGAAACGCATGAACTCATTTTGTTGAGCCTGGTTCAAAACATCACCCGTGGTGCTGAGGAAGACCACAGCTCTATATTTTTTTAAATTAGCTTCGTTAAAATCTTCTGACATTTCCGTAGTATCAACATCAAAACCATTTTCTTTTCCCATGTTGATGATAGCCGTCTTCCCTTCTTTTATAGATTCGTGCCTGTAAACTTTGGTCTTGCTAAAAACCAGAACACGGGGTTTGCCATCGAAACAAGAAGTGAGGGAAAGAGCGAGGAAAAAAAGTATTACAAAACTTCTGATCATGAATGAATTGGTTGAATGGGAAATAAAAAACAAACAACGCCTAAAAAGACATTGTTTGAAAGTGTGATTTTGCGAACGGTTAAAAATAACCTGAAAATATTTCTGGCGAACTAATGTTCTGTTTCACCGTCCAGCGAAAGAACATAACGGGCCATTTTTTCGGCATTCACCTGGGTTATGTCAACATGAGCCGTCATTGGAATTTGTCCCCAAACACCCTGTCCTCCTTTCATTATTTTATCGGCCAGCATTTTCACGTTGGCTTCGGTGAATTCATATTTCTTGGCCACATCGGTGTGCGATGGACCAATAATTTTATTAATCGCGTGATGGCAAGTCTTGCAATCACTGCCTTTCACCAGGGCTTCGCCTTCTGTTATTTGATCAGTCGCTGAAACTTTGGGCGTATTATCCTGAGCTGAGAACTCTTCCGCATTGACGGTTTCTTTTTTTCCGCCACAGTTCATGGAAACGAAAACAATAAGTATTAGCAATATTTTTTTCATGGATTTAGAATTGTTAATTCAGTAGTGGGAAAATATGTATATCTTAAAAGAAGATGCTGTAGTTACAATTTCAATTTCCTGGGATTTCTTCTTGATGGAAATAACCTTACAATAGTCACCAAATCAAGCCGTACTTCATAATAGATAGTGGTTTGCTTTGTTAAAACTGACCTCCTAACATTTTTTCGTCTGAAAGTCTTTGGAAATAGTCGGGGGTTAAAGCAAATTAATTCAAGTCGTTTATCAAGCCGTCTTGCAAAATTCTCAACTTCCCGTTGAGTCCAATTTTCAGTAAGGTAATTTATGATATTTCGTAAATCATCTAAGGCTGTGTCTGACCAAATCAATCTATAACCACTTCTCATAAATCTTTTTGGCCACTTTATGAGGTTTTATGCGTCCAGCTTTAATATCAGCAAGCCCCAGGTCAATTGCTGCTTTCTCCTCATCCGTAATTTGATTCCACCAATCCAGTCTATGCGGATTCTGCTTAAGCATCCTGAGTCGCTCAATGGCAACACCATCTCTTAGGCCAACTACCCACTTGATAATCTCAATCTTTTCTTTCTCTATGCTTGGATTCATATTTCTAATATTTAATTGCCAACAAATTTAATTCATTTCATAATTAATTACCCATTTCTATCATTCAATTTAAATCCCCAACACCTTCTTAATAAGTTTAGAATTCTTGCCTGTTGCCGCAAAATCATCGAACGCTCTTTCTGTTACCCGGATGATTTGATTCTTGATAAAGGGCGCTCCTTCGGCAGCACCCTGTTCGGGATGTTTGATGCAGCACTCCCACTCCAGCACAGCCCACCCTTTGTAATCGTATTGGGCTAATTTAGAAAAGATGGATTTAAAATCTACCTGCCCATCGCCCAACGATCTGAACCGTCCCGGCCTGTCCACCCAACCCTGGTAGCCTCCATACACACCACTTTTGCCGGTGGCATTAAATTCTGCATCTTTAACATGGAACATTTTGATGAACGAATGATAATGATCTATGTATTGAAGATAATTCAGTTGTTGAAGAACAAAGTGACTGGGATCGTATAAAATATTACAACGCGAATGTTTACCAGTAGCTTCCCAAAACCGCTCGAAGGTAACACCATCGTGAAGGTCTTCACCCGGATGGATTTCATAACACAAATCAACACCTGCTTTATCAAAAGTATTTAAGATTGGAGTCCATCGTTTAGCTAACGTTTTAAAACCATCCTCAACCAAACCCGCAGGCCGCTGAGGCCAGGGGTAAACCGTATGCCACATCAATGCCCCGCTGAAGGTAGCATGCGCCTTCAATCCTAAATTTTTACTTGCCTTTGCTGCTAATTTTAACTGATCAACCGCCCATGCCGTGCGCTCTTTGGGTTTACCGCGAACAGATTTCGGTGCGAAGCCATCAAACATTTCGTTGTAGGCTGGATGCACAGCAACAAGCTGGCCTTGAAGGTGAGTGGACAATTCAGAAATTTCCAGACCACAGGATTCAACTGTATCCTTCAACTCATCACAATAATCCTTCGACTCAGCTGCTTTCCTGAGATCAATACAGCGTCCATCCCACGTGGGGATTTGCACACCTACATATCCAAGCGATGCGACCCATTGGCAAATGGATTTTAAATTGTTGAACGGTGGTTGATCGCCCATGAACTGAGCGAGGAAAATGGCGGGGCCTTTTATGGTTTGCATGTAGGTATTTTGATTAAGCGTATTTCAATCGACCTTTTGGTTCAGGAATTGGTCGTCCAAGTTCCCTGGCCGTCTCTATCCATTCTTGGGCTATGCGTTCAGCATTGGTCAATGCTTCCGAGTACGTTTCTCCATCGGCCATGCAACCAGGCAATTCTGGCAATTCAGCGATGAAGGCCTTATCCTAATCACTCCAAAAAATGATTATTTCGTATTTAAAGTTTGTTTTCATGATCCGCCCTGTTTTCGCTCTTTCACCTCACCCCCGGCCCCTGGGGCTGACTAAAAAGTACTTTGCTTGTCAGGTTGAGCTTGTCGAAACCTCTCTCTGGGTTTAAATTAGCCTTCGACA
>JAYUHI010000471.1:0-7832 GCA_043767095.1 Bacteroidota bacterium | reverse complement strand
CAGCTTCAAAACCTCGATGTGGTATTGCAGATATAGACAATGGTTCGTCTCTACCTACACTATGGCGGGGTCATGCTTCATTGCCGCCAGCACGGTATTCACATCAACACCCAATCCTTGTGCAACCCCGGCACCCAACTGAGCATCAGCCCTAAAGAAATGACAGAGCTGACGGTTGATAATTAAATCCTTCTTCGGCCCGGATATTCCTTTCATAGCGCCAATAATGTTGTTGATTGTGTTTTTCTTTTGCTCATCATTCATCACCACCCGGAATAAGTTTCCTGGCTGGGTGAAGTGATCATTCTCACCTTCAGCATTTCGGTCATACCAATCGGCAATGGCGCTTTCCAAAGTTTGTGAAGGCTCTTTGTATGATGGATCGGCAAAAACATCATCAAAACTATTTGGCCAATAGTTGGGTGCATTGCCGCCATTTCCATCAACACGCATGTAGCCATCACGCTGGTAGTTGTTCACCAGATAAGGACATTTATTCACAGGAATCTGCTCATAGTTTGGTCCCAGCCTGTGGCGATGGGCATCCGGGTAGGAGAGTATTCGTCCTTGCAGCATTTTGTCGGGCGAGTAACCAATGCCATCCACAATATGGGCGGGAGCGAAGGCGGCCTGCTCCACTTCAGCAAAATAATTTTTAGGATTTTCATTGAGTTCCATTACGCCTACATCCACCAATGGAAATTCTTTGTGAGGCCAAATCTTAGTGAGATCGAACGGGTTCCATTTGAATTTCTTCGCTTGTTCATCAGTCATGACCTGGATTTTCAAAGCCCACTGGGGAAAATGACCATTGTCTATGGATTCAACCAGATCGCGCTGGGAGAAATCCATGTCTTTCGATTTCATCTCTGCAGCCTCTTTATCAACAAAGTTTTTGATGCCCTGCTTGGTTTTGAAATGGAATTTCACCCACACGCGCTCATTCCCGGCATTGATCATGGAAAACGCGTGGCTGCCGTATCCATTCATAAAACGATACCCGATGGGTGTTCCGCGATCGCTCATTAAAATCATCACCTGGTGGAGCGATTCCGGATTCAAACTCCAATAATCCCACATCATCGTTGGACTTTTGCAGTTGGTGTATGGATCGCGCTTTTGCGTGTGAATGAAATCGCCAAACTTTTTCGGATCCTTGATGAAAAACACAGGCGTGTTATTGCCCACCAAATCCCAATTGCCTTCCTCTGTGTAAAACTTAATCGCAAAACCACGCGGATCGCGCTCCGTATCGGCACTTCCTTTCTCACCACCCACGGTTGAAAAGCGGAGGAACATTTTTGTTTCCTTACCAATTTTATTGAAGAGTTTGGCTTTGGTGTATTTGGATATATCATGAGTCACGGTAAATGTTCCGAAGGCGCCTGATCCTTTAGCGTGAACCACCCGTTCGGGAATTCTTTCCCGGTTGAAGTGGGCCATTTTTTCATGAAGGATATAATCCTGAAGCAGCAGCGGGCCGCGCGGCCCAATACTTTGAGTATTTTCATTTTCAACAAACGGCCTCCCGGAGGCCGTAGTCAGTTTTTTGTTTTTTTCTTTTCCGTTATTCATACAAAAGGATTTATTATTTCAAAATGTTTTACAAGAATACCTTTTATTTCATCATCAATCAAACTGATAGTTTCTATCTTTGGATAGATCAAATCTATGAGCAGTTCCTTGTTTCCGGTTTCCGGTACGGGTAACATGTAACTGCAAAACAGTGACGGACATGAACCTTCAGCAACTTGAATACATTCTCTCGGTGGATAAACACCGGCATTTCGCGAAAGCAGCACAAAGCTGCTTTGTTACGCAGCCCACGCTCAGCATGATGATCCAAAAACTGGAAGAAGAATTAGGTATGAAAATTTTTGACCGGAAGAAGCAGCCGGTACAACCAACCGGAGAAGGAAAAGAAATTATTGAACGGGCTCGGCAAATCATGGCCGATGTGGCTCGCCTCAAAGAATACTCGAAAGAACGAAAACAGGAAGTGAGTGGCCAGGTGAGGATGGCCATTATTCCCACCCTTGCCCCTTACTTGTTGCCTTTGTTCCTCAAATCATTGATGGAAAAGCATCCTGCCCTGAAAGTTATAATACGAGAGCTGGTTACGGAAGATATTATCACCCATTTAAAGAAAGGTGAAATTGATATCGGCTTGATGGCCACTCCTGTCAATGAAAAAACGATCGAGGAATATCCTGTTTTTTACGAGGAATTTTTCGCCTACACCGCACACGAAGAGCCGATTGCCCGGAAAAAATATATCCTGCCCAAGGATATAGACTTGAGCAAACTATGGTTGTTGGAAGAAGGGCATTGCATGCGTGATCAAATCTTTAACCTGTGTGAATTGAAAATGAAGGATGTGGAAAGCGACCGCCTGCACTACCAGGCTGGCAGTCTGGAAACATTGAAAAACCTGGTGGATTCAAATAAAGGCGTAACCATTTTGCCTTACCTGGCCACGTTAAATCTTTCCAAAATGCAGCAAACTAAAATCCGCGCGTTTGCTCCACCCAAGCCCGTGCGTGAAATCAGTTTGGTGGTAAGTCAGAATTTTCCACGAAAGAAAATTATCGAAGCCATTAAAAGTGAGATTGAAGAATGTTTGCCGGTCTCGGCAGAGGTGGCGCGGAAGAGAATAATAAGTTTGGCTTAAGTTAGGAATTCAGTATGCCCCTTGCTGTCAAACAAGTGCTCCCTGTCTGCCATGTGGGATGTACTGGATTCCCTGCCTGCTCTGACGCTTCGGCAGGCAGGGAACCAATGACCCTCCCACCAAAGGGCGGGATGCTCCCCGCCTACCGTGTGGGACTTGAGGGATTCGAACCCACGACCTCTGCTCTGTCAAAGCAGCGCTCTAAACCAGCTGAGCTAAAATCCCATTTTAATTATGGCGGGCAGGTAAACCTCCCGGTGACAAGCGGGATGAGCTAACACCCCAATATTTTATTTCTCTTCATTTTATTTCTCCTCCATACTCAACGCACCCGATGGACATTTCCTCACCTGCTCAATAATTTTTTCTGATGAAACTCCTTCCGGAGTAATCCATGGCCGCTTCCTCGGATCGAAAACATCGGGCATTCCGCGAAAGCAAACGCCCGAGTGCATACACTTGCCGGGGTTCCAGATAATCGTGACCTCGCCATTGGAGGATTTCCTGGTGATTATCTTTATATAGTGTCCATAGTCGATTGCATTTAGTCCATAGACAATGTTGACAAATTAGTTTCAATCTCAATGGGTGCCGATAACATTTTATGCACGGGGCAAAGTCTCGCTATTTGCAACATTCTTGTCCGTTGCTCATCGGTAATATTTCCCTCTATTTGAATATCGGTGTGCAAAACAGTCTTGCCGGTGGTGGGGCCGTTGGAGACTGTTACAAATATTTTTTGCACGTTCATATTTTTTCTGTTCGCGTACATGCGCAAGGTAATGGCCGTGCACGAGGCCAATCCCATCCGGATAAAATCTCCAGGACGCGGGCCCAAATCTTTTCCGCCCACATCGGGGGGTTCATCGCCAATAACCAAATGTGTCCTGGCTCTTAACTCAGTTTTGTATGTATCTAATCCAATGGTGGCCGTGGCCACGGCAATGCTATCGTCCATAGTTTAAAAAATTGAGTTGCGTACAAACTCTCGTTGAAGCCACCGTTCACGTGGCGCCTGCTCTTTTACTTTCAGAATTTCGGGAAGCGTTTCGGGGTCGCCCGGATAACCCACGGCAATAAAAACACCTAACTCTAAACTATCCGGAATGTTCAATAATTCCCTTGCTGTGTCACGGTTAAACCCAGCCATCTGGCGGGTTTGTAATCCTAATGAAACCGCCTGAAGGGCGAGCAAGGCATTGGCTCCACCCAGGTCGTACATGGCGTAGGCATTTGGGAAACCATTTCGTAAAAAAGCTTTTCTTGCCAGGCTCAGGATCAGGAGAGGCGCATCTTTCACCCAGATTTTATTGCCATCGTTCAACGGCTCCATCAACTTATTCCATAATTCGGTTTGATCTTTTGTGGCGTAGAGGTAAAGCCAGGGCTGCTCGTTGGTGCTGGAGGGCGCCCATCGCGTGGCCTCAAACAACGAGTGGATTTTCTCCTCGGGAACAGGCGCTTCAGAATAAACCCTGGAGCTCTTTCTGTTTTTTATTAAATCAGAAACAGGGTGGTTTAAGGCCGATGACTTTTGCTTCCCTTTTATTTCCATTTGAAAGAATGACGCCTCAAATCTAACCTACTTAGTCCTCAATCAAAACGCCCATCTTTCCCATTTGATAATCGCGCATGGCTTCGAGGATTTGCGTTTCATTGTTCATCACAAACGGGCCGTGGGTTACTAACTTTTCATTCAACGGTTCACCGCTCAACAACAATGCACGTGTGTTTTCCAATGCTTCCACGGTAATGCCTTCACCATCATTTTCGAAATGGATTACATGAAGCCCATCCACCAATCCAAATCCATCGATTGTAACTTTACCATCCAACAAATAAAGCAATGCGTTATGCGAGGCTGGAATAGGCACTGAAATTTTCCCTCCCTTTTGAAACTCAACTGTAGCCGCATTTACAATAGCTTGTGATGGGATTGGCCCCTTCATATCCATCAATTCTCCTGAGAATATTTTCAAAGTAACTTTTCCATCCTCACTTATTGCTGATGGTGCCTGATCTCCACTCAACGGAAAATAAGCCGGTTGATCCATTTTATTTTTAGCCGGTGTGTTAATCCAGAGTTGAATAATTTCTTGCCGGCCTCCAATCTGGTGAATATCATCCGGGGGTCGTTCACTGTGAATGATGCCCCTGCCTGCATTCATCCACTGGGCCCCTCCGGCATAAATGACGCTGTCGTTTCCACGGCTGTCGCGATGATGGACTCCGCCTTTAAAAATAAATGTGACCGGGGAAAACCCCCGGTGCGGATGAGGCCCCACGCCAGCCTGATCAGGCTTCCGGTTGGTTGGAAATTTTACATCGGCATGATGGAGTAAAATAAAGGGATCAATTTGTTCAACCTGGTTTGTTGGTATTGGTTGCCGCACCGGGAGACCGCCCATGTCAACCATTTCGGCAAAATGAAGTTGCTTAACGCTGCGATTTTTCATTTCATTATCATTTGGTCAAAGGCTAACACTTTTGGCAAGTTGATTGGTTCCCGTTCACCTGATTAGCTCTTGCATTCAAATGTGCACATGGTAAACATCCTTCGGATTGCGCATAATGTCGGGAATAAAAAAACCTCCCGGCTGCGGAATGTCTTCCACTAAATTAAAAACATCACAGCCTTTTGGCAGCGCTTCAAAAATCAACAAGAATTGGTATAAATTATTTTCGGGAATGGGCGTCCACTCGGGTGCGAAGGAAATATTTTCGGCATGAACCAGTTTGGACCGATGCCCTGTAAAAGCATCAATCAGAAACGTGGTCTTCCAAATCCGGATCATCATATCTTTAACAGTGTTGTTGAAATAACAATGCACATACACATGCGATTCTTCCAGTACGCTCGTCTCCTCAGCGGTTAACGTCTCAACGCGGGGTTTTTCTTTGGTTAGTGGGTTCATTAGTTTGTTTCCCCACAAAGATATAAGTCATGACCAAATACATGTAGAGCAAAATCGGTTGAAATTGTACCTTGGTGCAGGGTTTAACTATTTTATTTTCGAATGAGCCAATTAATAGACCTGAGCCACACCGTTGAGCAGGGCATGGTAACGTACAAAGGATTTCCCGCACCAATCATCTGCGATTACCTGAGCCGTGAGGAGTCCAGAAAATTCTATGAATCTGGTACAGAATTTCAAGTCGGAAAAATTGAAATGATCAGCAACACGGGCACTTATGTGGACTGCCCGTTCCATCGATATGCAGAAGGAGAAGACCTGAGCCAGGTAGAATTGGAACGCTTCGCAGAATTGGATTCTATTGTGGTTCGAGCTGATTACAAGAATGGTATTGAAGTCGGGAAAAATTTTTTTGAAGGGCTCTCCCTTTCGGGGAAGGCTGTGTTGGTGAACACGAACTGGAACAAATTCTGGCGGACGGATGCTTATTTCGAAAACCATTCCTTCCTCACCGAAGAGGCGGCCAGTTTTCTCCGCGACCAGCAGGTGAAATTAGTGGGTATTGATTCACACAACATAGATGATACGCGCACCAAACGCAGGCCTGTGCATTCCATTTTATTGAAGGCTGGAATCTTAATTGCAGAGCATCTTTGTAACCTGAATCTATTGCCGGAAGGGAATTTTATCTTCAATGCCGTTCCGCCCAAATTCAAAGGGGTCGGTACTTTTCCCGTGAGGGCTTACGCCCGGATAGCCTAACCGCTAATCCACTTCCCGATTTGATTGGAGTAGTGCTGATATTCCAGTGCATGCACTTTCTCTGCAATGCGTTCGGGCGAATCGGTTGCATCAATAGCACATGAGGCCTGGAACAGGATTTTTCCCTCATCGTATTTCTCATTGACCACGTGAATGGTAATGCCGGTCACATTTTCGCCAGCTGCTTTAACAGCTTCATGCACATGGATACCATACATTCCTTTGCCTCCAAACTTGGGCAACAAAGCCGGATGAATGTTGATAATCTTTTCCGGGTATTGTCGAATAATCTTTTCCGGCATTAGCCACATAAAACCAGCCAGCACAATGTGGGTGATTTTATTTTTCTTTAGCCACTTTAATACTTCACCGCTTTCGGTGAATTGTACTCGGGAAAAAATTCTGACAGGAACATTGAGCTTTTTAGCGCGCTCCAATACGAAGGCATTAGGATTATTGCTAAGCACTAACCCCACCTCAATTTGTTTATGTCCGAGGAAATGCAATATGATTTGCTCGGCATTGGTGCCGGAACCGGAAGCAAATATGGCGAGACGGGCTTTACTCATGGCCCATGAAAAAGACCTCACCCCCGGCCCCTCTCCGGGGCGGAGAGGGGTGCCCTCTTTTGTTATTTTGTGCCGTGGATGAAGGAACTCCTCCCCTCTCCTCCCGATGTTTCGGGATGGAGAGGGGCTGGGGGTGAGGTGAGAAAATTGGAAATGCTAGCCTGTACATTTTCATTACCCGATAATTTCAAACCCAGTATATCCATGCAAAACTTTAGGGATTAAAATTTTATCTCCTAACTGGTTGTTTTCCAGAATTGCCGCAACAATCCGCGGCAGCGCAAGGGCACTTCCATTCAGCGTGTGCAACAGTTGAGTTTTGCCATCTGCATTTTTGAAACGAAGTTTTAACCGGTTGGCCTGGAAGGTTTCAAAATTGCTTACCGAACTTACTTCCAGCCATCGTTGCTGGCCGGCAGAAAATACTTCCATGTCATACGTCATGGCCGAAGTTGCACCCATGTCGCCAGCGCACAGCAAAAGTTTTCGATAGGGGAGTTCCAGTTTTTCCAACAAGCTCTGCACATACAAACACATTTCTTCCAATGCCTGGTAAGAATCTTCCGGCTTTCTGATTTGAACAATCTCCACTTTATCAAACTGGTGAAGGCGGTTCAACCCACGCACGTGCGCACCCCAGCTTCCGGCCTCACGCCTGAAGCAGGGTGTGTATCCCACATTCTTTACGGGCAATTCAGTGTCGGTCAAAATTAAATCCCTGTACAAGTTGGTAATCGGTACTTCGGCTGTGGGTATCAGGTACAGATTATCGGCTGTGGCGTGGTACATCTGACCTTCTTTATCGGGTAATTGGCCTGTGCCATAACCGCTCGCTTCGTTTACTAAAACAGGCGGTTGAATTTCACGATAGCCCATGGCCGTGGCTTCATCCAAAAAGAAATTAATCAAGGCCCG
>JAYUHI010000470.1:0-7833 GCA_043767095.1 Bacteroidota bacterium | reverse complement strand
CCAAAAGTTTCCGCGCCAAGCTGGTAAAAGTAATTTACGAAGATCCGGAAAAAGGGAAAAAGTCAGAGCCGCTTTATGGCATACTCCTGGAAGAAGAAGGAAGAATGGCAAAACGAAACAACTCAATTACCGTGGAGGGTAAAATGCTAAAGCCTGAGCAAACGCAAGCTGATGATTTTCTTAACATGGCCGTGTTCCAATACCTGATTGGCAATACCGATTGGTCGGTGCAGTATTACCAAAATATAAAGCTGATAACAACTGATTCGCTTAGCAGCCCTTCCACTGTTCCGTATGATTTTGATCATGCTGGCATTGTTGAGGCCCCTTATGCTAATCCAGCCCCCGAACTACTTTTAGGTTCCACCCGCCAAAGGCGTTATCGTGGGTATTGCCTCTCAAACCTTTCTTCGTTAGACCCAACTTTTGCCACATTTAATAAATTGAAAGCTGAGATTTATGATGTGTTCACCAAGTGCCCCATGCTGGAACCAGCCTATATAAAAGCGACAGTAAAATTTCTGGATGGTTTCTACGAAACAATCAACAACCCAAAAGCTATCAAGAGAGAATTTGGCTACCCCTGTCAGAAAGATGGCACCGCCAACGTGGTGATACAAGGGCTGAAAAAAAATTAGGTTGGCAGGGCTGGAGTGAGTTAGTATATTTGGGTAATGCACTCCATAATTCCCGGCTTCGAAAATGATTTCAACAACCATGGCCAATAAACTAAAACCAACTTTCAACAAACGCATTTTTTGGGATGTAGTCTTTGAAAATATTGACTACGATGCCAAATCCAATTTTGTAATCGAGCGCGTGTTTGAGCGTGGCGATGTGGAGGACATACGCACCTGCCGCAGATATTATGGCGATGATAAAGTGAGGGAGGCTTTGTTGAATGCTAAATTCCTTCCCGAAACCAGAATGTATTTGGCGAGTGCCGTTATTGACAGGCCTTTAACAGATTTTAGATGCTACACGTTAAGACGGTCGAACCCCACACTTTTTCCGTACTAAAAAAAATAATGGCGATCCCCGAACTAAAGGACTTTTCTTTAGTTGGCGGCACTGCCTTGTCGCTTTTGTATGGACACCGAAAATCTGTCGATTTGGACTTTTTTTCGAATAAGCCTTTTGAGAATGTGGTAGTAGTCAAAACAATGAAAGATAAATTCCAGGATAAATTTATCATGGAACAGAAGCCTCCATTTTTTGGTATTTTCTGTTATGTAGAGGAAGTG
Organism: Bacteroidota bacterium; assembly: GCA_043767095.1. Taxonomy (GTDB): domain Bacteria; phylum Bacteroidota; class Bacteroidia; order Cytophagales; family Cyclobacteriaceae; genus ELB16-189. Next base: position 6,589 of record JAYUHI010000470.1, on the reverse strand, counting down.
AAAGTTGATTTTGTCCGTCATCCCCATCCATTGATCAGGCCAGAACTAAATAGAGAGGGCTTCAGATTGTTTTCAACAGAGGATATTATCGCCATGAAAGTGCAGGCTATTTTGGGTAGAGGCAAGAAGAAAGACTTTTGGGATATAGCCGAACTTTTAAACCACTTCACTGTTGCGGATTTCGTGCAATTCCACAAAGAGAAATACTCAACACAAAATCTGGTAATCACAGTGCCACAGGCCATCACCTATTTTGCGGATGCGGAAGAAAGCGAAGACCCAATCAGCCTGAAAAAACAAACCTGGAAGAGTGTGCAACAGATTATCAATACAAAAGTGAGGGAATATTTAAAATAGGAGCTATGTTTTTTACCTTTACCCAATGCCCTCTATAGTTCCCAACTTCGAATATTCACCCGCCAAAGCAAAGGGCAGGCCTTGCTTCGCCAAAGTGCTTCGCGGAGGCAAGCGGGCGACATTCAGCTATACATCATAAGCCTATGCCCTCACTAATTCAAGGTTACGAATACGACATCTTCATCTCTTACCGCCACAACGATAATCGTTCGGGCTGGGTAACGGAGTTTGTAAAGGCATTGCAGGAAGAGTTGGCCTCCACCATCAAAGAACCTGTTTCCGTTTACTTCGACACCAACCCTCACGATGGCCTCCTCGAAACCCACAACGTGGACAAAAGCCTGGAAAGCAAACTGAAGTCCCTCATCTGCATCCCCATCATTTCCCAAACCTACTGCGACACTAAAAGCTACGCCTGGCAAAATGAGTTTTGCTCGTTTAATAAATCGGCCAAGGAAGACAAGTTTGGAAGGGATATTAAATTGAACAATGGTAACGTAGCCAGCCGAATACTTCCCGTAAAAATTCATGACCTGGACGCAGAAGACAAAGCGGTTCTTGAGAGTGAGTTGGGTGGCGTACTGCGGGCGATTGAGTTTATCTACAAAGAAGCTGGCGTTAATCGCCCGCTTAAATCTTCGGACAGCAAGAATGACAATCAAAACAAAACAGACTATAGAAATCAGATCAATAAATTAGCCAATGCCGTTAAAGAAATTGCCTATGGAATTCTGCGGCCATCCGCACAGATAACTTCAAAAATTATTTCGCCCATCCAGGCGGATTCCATGGAGACAAAGCAATCCATTGCGGTATTGCCCTTTGCCAACATGAGCCGAAACCCGGAACAGGAATATCTCTCTGACGGCATAACCGAAAATATAATAATCGAACTCGCGGCCAATCGGGCCTTGCGCATCATCTCGCGAACCTCGGCCATGCGCTATAAAAAGACTACCAAATCGGTTCCCGAAATCGCAGCTGAACTGGATGTTAAATTTATTTTGGAAGGCGGTGTGCAGGTGCATGGAAATAAAGTGCGCATTAATGTGCAATTGGTGAATGCCGAAGAAGACAACCTCATCTGGTCGAAAGTGTTTGTCGAAAGCCTGGACGACTTGTTTGAAATTCAAACCAAAGTTGCTGAAGTTGTGGCCAAAGAACTTAATGCTTCTATTAATACCAGGCCAATTGAAACCATTGAACAGCCACCAACAAAAAACCATGAAGCGTACAATCTTTATTTAAAAGGACGACATGCGTTCAACCAGTGGGGTGTGGAAGGTTACCGCGTAGCCACCGATTATTTTAAACAAGCTATTGCCCTCGACCCGGATTTCAAGCAGGCTTACTCTGCTCTGGCCAGTTCTTACTCCGCGCGCATGTCGTGGAATGGTGACCTGTCGCCAAACGAAGCCCAACCCAACATTGAGCAATATCTGGCCGAGGCATGGAAAAGAGGGCCATCAGAAAATGATTACCTCACCAAAGCGTTCAGTGAGTTTTTCATTTCAAAAGATTTTACGGCTGCTGAAAACCTGCTGTTGAAGGCCATTGAGTTGAGCCCCAATAATTCCCTCTTACTTTATACGTATAGCTATTTGCTCAACATGATGGGCCGGTTTGACGAAGCGCTTCAATGTGTTGATAGGGCCAAACTGATTGAACCCCTGACGGTGGCCTACTTTAATTACCAAACCATCAGCCTGTACTTACTGAACCAACATGAGGATGCCTTACATACTATTAAAGAAGCCTTTCAATTATATCCATCCGTGTTGCGCTTTTATGATTTTAAAGCCAGGATTTATCTAACGCAGGAGCGATGGAGTGAAGCAGAAGAAACCTTACTGGCCGGGTTTGAATCGGCCCGGATCAGGCCCCCATCCATGGTGGCTTATTTGGCTATGGCCTGTTCGGGATTAAATAAAACAGGCCCATGCCAGAAATTGCTGGATGAATTAATAAAACGCAGTGAGGCCAAAGAGAAAGGAGTCAATATATATATAGTGTATGTTTTTCATGCGTTAGGTGATGCGAACACTGCTTTGCACTGGCTAAGCAAGGCCAAAGAAACCAATGACGTTGATTTGATTTGGTGGGAAGTAGATCCGCTCTTGAAGAATTTAAGGATTCAGTTGAAGGAGAAAACTAATAGACTTCCTGATTTTGATAGAGCGGAAAAGCATATTATGGATATGCTGGATAATGACATGCCTAAACTTCCGTATCACAATTATACTCATATCAAAGATGTGCTCAGTGCAGTTTTAACTATTGGTGCACATGAACAACTGAGTGAAGACGAAATAAAAATTCTTCGCGTTGCCGCCCTGTTGCATGATGCAGGCTTTATCCGCTCACCTAAAAATCACGAGGCAAGTGGTGCCGACTTAGCGAGGGAAATTCTTCCAGCCTTCGCCTTCAAGGCAGATCTGATTAATGATATTGAAAATATGATTCTGGCCACCCGCCTGCCTCAATCGCCCGTCACTAAACTGGAAAAAGTCTTATGCGATGCCGACCTGGATTACCTGGGCAGAGAAGATTTCTATGAGACCGGTGAAAAATTATTTAAAGAAATGCAGGATCAGGGTGTTGTGGAAAGCGAACGTGAATGGAACCTGGTGCAACGAACATTCCTGCAATCGCACCGCTATCACACGCAATACAGCAAGACAAACAGAGAAGCTGCCAAGCAAGAGCGCTTGCAAGAGATTGTTGCCAGGCTGAAGAATAAGTAAGGCCACCTCACCCCTGTCCCCTCTCCAATCCCGATACATCGGGAGGAGAGGGGTGCCCTCTCTTATCTGTCTCGCGGTTTTGGAAATTGTGTTCTTGTTCTTAACAGTCCCTCTTGTGTGTGTAGCGATATGGGTGTTTAAATAAACTTTCAATTGAGCGAGACAAAATGAATCACCACAGCACAAAATTGTTAAAGAGGGCACCCCTCTCTGCCTCGGAGGGGGCCGGGGGTGAGGTCTAGTCAGCGATTATGGTTCAGCCACTCATCAATAACTTTTGAATCAATCTCTGCGCTCTTTGCGCCCTTTGCAGTTAAACCTTTAAACGCAAAGAACGCGGAGGAATGCGCGCAAAGATTCGCAAAGTTTAATATTTAACATCCACCAGGTTAAAATAGTCAGCCAATTCTATTAACTTAACCAGTCAACAGCAACGAAAATCATCAAAAAACAGGAAAAGAAAATACGCAAGGTGTATGCAAAATAATCCTGACCATCCTTTAATCCACTCAATCATGGCTCAGGCATCTTTGGAGAAATGTGTCTTATTTACTCACATTTCTCCAAAGATATTATTTCCAGTTTTTATCCCATCTACTCATCCTTTTCTGATAACCGCCCAAAAAGCCTCTTTGAATCTTTGGAGAAATGTGTCATATTTATTGAGATTTCTCCAAGTATAAAACTATGCCATCTACGGTTACGCTTATCGGAAGGGAACCTGAAACTGAAAAATTAGATAAACTCCTGCAATATCACCAGGCTGTGTTCCTGGCAGTCTATGGCCGGAGGCGTGTGGGTAAAACATTTTTGATCAGGCATTATCTTAAAAACAACATCGTATTTGATTTAACAGGCACCAAGGACGGCACGAAAGAAGAACAGTTGCAAAACTTCTTTGACGAGTTCACACAAAGGGCTGGTAAGAAAAAAAAATACTCAATGCCCGCCTCCTGGCATCAGGCGATGCGATACTTAGTTGTTTATTTAAAAAGCCTTTCGAAAAAGAAAACGAAACTCGTGGTATTTATAGATGAAATGCCCTGGCTGGACGGCCCAAAATCAGGCTTCGTGCAGGCGCTTGAATATTTTTGGAACCAGCATGCTTCTTCCATGAATCATGTGATGCTTATTGCCTGCGGCTCTGCCACATCGTGGATGAAGAAAAACCTGATTCAAGCGCGCGGAGGATTGCACAACCGGGTTACCCACCGGATGAAACTGGAACCTTTTAATCTTCATGAGACGGAGCAATTCATCCGCTCGCTAGGCGCCAGCCTCACGCCATATCAAATCCTCGAAATTTACATGGCCATGGGCGGCATACCTTTTTACCTGAAAGAAATTGTAAAGGGCAGAAGTGCCACGCAACTGATTGACGACATATGCTTTTCACCGAAAGGTTTGTTGCATGGCGAGTATGCAGAACTGTATCACTCTCTTTTTAAAAAGGCCGAATACCATATTGCCGTAATTGAATGCCTCGCGTCCAAACCGCAGGGCATGACGCGAAAAAATATTGCTGCAAAAACAAAGCTCAGCGAAGCCACCCTCAGCCGTACCCTGGAAGAACTCACCGATGGCGATTTTATTTCATACTACGAACCGCTCATCAACAAAAAGAAAGAAGCCGTTTACAAGCTCACCGATTTGTATTCGCTCTTCTATTTGAAGTTCATCAAGTCCAATAAAAAAGGCGGAGCCGGCACCTGGAAACAACTCGCCCAAACCAACACCTTCACGGCCTGGAGTGGCTATGCCTTTGAGAATATCTGCATGATGCACATCGCCCAGATAAAAAAAGCCCTCGGCATCAGTGGCATCCATTGCACCACCGGCTCGTGGTTTTTTAAGGGAAATGATTCACTGCCCGGCTGCCAGATTGATATGACCATCGACCGGGCAGACAACACCATTAATTTATGTGAAGCAAAGTTTACGAGAGAAAATTTTGCGATCACCAAAAGTTATGCAGCACAATTACGTATGAAGAAATCTATTTTCAGGCAAGCTACCGGAACGAAGAAGAATACTTTTCTCACGCTCCTCACCACGCACCCGGCCATGCGAAATGAACATTACCTGGCTGAAATAGACAATGAGGTAACGATGGATAAATTATTTAAGCAGGAATAAATCAGGACTTAGAATACGCTTTTAAAAAAATTGAACAGCATGAAAAAGATTACCAGAAAAAAAACAAAACCAGAAGCAAAACTCAGGCTCTCCCCTAAACAGGAAGCAGCAATGCGAAAAGTATATGAAGCCTATTGGACAAACTACATCAAGGGCGATGTAAAAGCCCTCGCTTCATTGCTTGATGATAACTACAACCAGGTAGGTAGTGCAGAAAGTGAAGTGTTCTTTAATAAAAAAGATGCTGTTAAATTTTTAATAGATACCATCAAGGAGGTTGCAGGAAAAGTTGAAATGCGAAACCGTGTGACGAAACTTGAACCCATTGATCATTTTGTTCTTGGCAGTGAACTGTGTGATTTATATGTCCTTAGCGGGAAGAAATGGATTTTCTATTCCAGATTCCGGGCATCTACCCTGATGCAGGAGCAGAAAGGCCGGTGGAAAATTGTACACCAGCATTCTTCATTCCCCGATGCCAGGACAGAAGGTGGCAGCAACATGGCCATTGAGCAAGTCAGTAAAGAAAATCTTCAGTTACGCGAGGCGGTAAAAAGACGCACCGTTGAAGTGGAGCAAAAGAACCGCGAACTGGAAATTGAAGTTTCACTCGAGAAAGTAAGGGCACGTGCCATTGCCATGCGATCTTCCGATGAACTTATAGAGGTTGCTAATGTGATGCGTCAGCAAATGGTGGAGTTGGGGCAGCCTGGCCTTGACACAGTTGCGATTCATTTGTACCCGGAGGGTTCCGAATATTTTGATTCGTGGTATGCCTTCCGGCAAGGAGACCCCATAAAAGGGAAGCTTGTTACTGGGAAAACAAAGTTCAGAAAGGACTCCTGCAAATTACTTCGCGAAATTATTGCAGCATACCATTCCAAAAAAAGTGACTATACCGTTGGGTTTACAGGCGTCAAACTCAGAGAATGGTTTGCGGTGCTAGGCGAAACAGTGCCAGAGATCAAAATCAATCTAAAAAAGAATTTTAAAATCGGAACAGGTTATTTTCATATGTCCGATTTTTCGGGAGGTTCTCTAGTGATGGCATCTGCTAGCCCGCCATCACAAGATGCCACCAATCTTCAAAAAAAATGTGCGGATGTATTTGATCTCGCCTACCGAAGGTATTTGGATTTAAAAAAAGCCGAAGCCCAGACCCGCGAAGCACAAATAGAATTAGGTCTGGAAAGAGTGCGCGCGCGCGCTATGGCCATGCATAATTCCGATGAGCTGGCCGAGTTGGTCTCCACTTTATTCCAGGAATTAACCCGCCTTGATTTTTCACTCACCAGTTGTATCATCTGGATGCATAACACCGAACCCGCCACCAATGAACTGTGGATTGCCAG